>NZ_JBXEJE010000049.1:0-70955 GCF_056820935.1 Streptomyces sp. Q2
ACACCACCGTCACCCAATGGCTCACCACACTCCAACCCACCGACACACCGCAGGACCCGAAGCAGTAGTCACCGAGAGCTCCTGACAGAGGGGGAAACAACCACCTTCAGGCGGTGATCCTCGCCGGCGAAACCGGACTCCGGACCGGTCTCGTGTCGCGATCCACCTCACCTCGGGATGCCCGAGGACGGGCGGCAGTGCCCGGTGCGCCACAACGAGACCCCGTCCGGTGCAATGCCGGAGGAGGTCGGCCGTTGAGAGGGTCTACGAACCTGATGTGCTGTCAACTCGCAAGCGGACGGGCCTGGGGGTAAGTGGTGGAGGCAGTCCGCGCAAGCCATGACCGGCTGCGCGACACCGTCACTCGCGAGGCGCCGAAGTGACCGCCTTCGCGGGGTCGCGCTGCTCCCGATCAAAGTCCGCACCGGCACAGTGACGGTCGATGGGGTGACCGGTACAGAACGATTCGATATCCGCGATGCCGAGCTGAGCTCGCGCGCGCCCGGGGGACCGTCCGCGGCCTCGCGCAGCACGCCGAGCACGCCGAGCACGCCTCGCAGCACGCCGAGGGCCTGTCGGCCGGTGTCGCCGACGACCTGCAGGGCCCCCTTGCCTCGCGCGGGTGCGATGTCCGTGGCGCAGGCGCCGGTGTCGGCGAGCAACAGGCAGTGGACGAGATGGTTGACGACGCAGTCGCCCCGTGGGCACCGGCACTGCACCGATCGGTGCTCCGAAACCTCGGGCGGCCGGCGAGATGACGGGCCGCGTGAATACCGTCGTCTCCTGCGGTCGCGCCCGTCATCACGACGATGTTCGTGACGATTGCCTTTGTGGCGTTTCGACGGCCGTCGGATGTCAGGAGAGGTCGGCGAGGTCTTCTTCGCTGAGGGTGATACCGGCAGCGGCCATGTTGTCCTCCAGGTGCGAGAGGGAGCCCGTGCCGGGGATGGCCAGGGTCACCGGCGAGGCGGCCAGCAGCCAGGCCAGGCCGATCTGCGACACGGTGACGCCGTGCCGGGCCGCGACCTTGGCCAGCCGTGCGTCGTCGAGTTCCCGGCCGCCACCCATCGGGTAGAAGGGCACGAACGCGATGCCGGCGTCTTCGCAGGCGGCCAGCAGCTCCGCGTCGTCGCGCTTGGCGGCGTGGAACTGGTTCTGCACCGCCACGACCGGGGCGATCGCGCGGGCCTCCGCGAGATGGGCGGTGTCGATGTTGCTGAGCCCGAGGTGACGGATCAGGCCCTCCTCCCGCATCGCCGCGAGCGCCTCGAAGCGCTCGGCGATCGACTCGCCGTGCGGGGGTTCCATCCGACCGACGCGCAGGTAGACCAGATCAAGGCGGTCCACGCCCAGGCCCTCGAGGTTGGCCTCCACCAAGCCGCACAGGTCGGCCGGAGTGGCTGCTTGACGGAAGCCATCGGGGCGGCGGATGGGGCCCACCTTGGTGGCGATGACCAGGTCGGACGGGTAAGGGTGGAGGGCCTCGCGGATCAGGGTGTTCGCACGCACCGCACCGCCGACGCTGGCGTAGAAGTCTGCGGTGTCGATGTGGTTGACGCCCAGCTCGACGGCGCGGCGCAGTACGGCCCGGCCGGTCTCGGGGTCGCGGGCCGGCCCGCCCATGCCCTCCTTGGACGGCAGGCGCATGGTGCCGAAGCCGAGGCGGTTGACGGCCAGGTCGCCGCCGAGGCGGAATTCGTTACTCATGGGCCCAGCCTGCACGGCCGGCAGCCTGCTGACGAGGCTGTGGCACCTTGCTGCCAGAGGCACAATGGACGCATGCCACAGCACATGGCCCTCAGAGGTGATCTTGAGCTGCACGCGCGGATCGAGCCCTTGGTGGAGTTGTACGACGCGGAATGGGTCAGCGCTGCCCGCGACCTCGACACCTGGCCCAAGGCCCGCGAGTCCGCCCGTCTTCGGATACGCCGTGACAGAGCATGTGGAGCCCGCAAGCTGTTCAGTCCCGCCGCGCTCGCCGACGAGCACGACCGGAAGGTCCTGCGCGAGATGGCCGCCCACGGCATGCAGGTGCGGATCACCACCACCCCGTTGCCCCAGGGAACGGTCTTCATCGACCGGCGGACCATGATTCTTACCGGCCCAGAGAGCGCACCCTCGTCCGCTCACGGTCCCCGGCACCGTATGTACACGATGAGTACCGAGCCCGCCCTGGTCAGCGGGGCGTACGCGCTGTTCGAAGCCGCGTGGGCGACGGCCACCGACCTGGCGGCCTTCTTCGATGCCGACCGGCCCCGTATCGTCGACGCGCAAGCCCGCGAGGTGCTGTACGCACTGGGCTCCGGAATGACCGACATGACAGCCTCACGCGAACTGGGCATGTCGCTGCGCACCTACCGCCGCAGGGTCGCCGAACTCCTCGTCGCCCTGGGCGCCGACTCACGCTTCCAGGCCGGAATGCGAGCGGGCGAGTGGGGCCTGGCCCGCGGGTGAGCAGACCTTCGCCCAAGCCGATGCGAGTCAGGCGTCGAGGTTCGGGCCGTAGCGGTGAACCCGCCTGACCGGAGCCGTCGCCGTCTTCGGCCCGGCATCCTCCGGTGCCCGGTCCAGCCACCCACCAGCACCGCCGGGTCGGCCGTATTTTCGGCGGCTTCCACATCCCTGTGGGCCAGTCGGCCTCGACCGCGCAGCGCGCCAAGCGGAGGCGTCCGGCCTGCCTCGGCAGGGGTGCCTGACTGAAACCACGAAGGTCTTCCGGTTCGGTGCAGACATCGCAATCCATACCGAACCGGAAGACGCTCACCCGTTCAAGACCCCTCAGCCGACCTGGCTCACCCGTCCACAACCTCCCTGGACGAAGGACCTGATCGGCCGCGACTTCACAGCGAGCGAGCCGAACACGAAGTACGTCGGCGACATCACCTATCTCCCGCTGGTCGGCGGGAAGTTCCTCTACCTGGCCACCGTCATCGACCTCGCCTCACGGCGCCTGGCCGGCTGGGTGGTCGCGGACCACATGCTTCCTAATGCTGTTGTCAAGCTGGCGCAGGCACCGGTGGTGTCACTTCGTAGCACCGTCGGTCGCGGATCAACGCCCAGAGGACGTTGACGCGTCGGCGGGCGAGGGGGAGCACGGCCTGGACGTGCTTCTTCCCCTCGGCGCGTTTGCGGTCATAAAACTTCCGCGAGTTCGGGTCGAACTGGACGCTGACGAGTGCGGACGTGTAGAAGACGCGCTGGAGTCTGCGGTGATAGACGATCGGCCGGTGTAGGTTGCCGCTGACCTTGCCCGAGAGTCACGAGGTGCGGGGGCGACCCCGGCGAAGGCCGCCAGGGCGTCCCTGAGCCGAAGTCGTCCAGGCTGCCGCCGACGGCGGCGAGGAACTCGGCACCGAGGGTCGCGCCGATTCCAGGGACGCTCAGGATGATGTCGGCGAGCTCGTGTTCGCGAAACTGGCCCTCGATGAGCTTGTCCATCTCACGGATCTGCTCGTTGAGGGCCATCACCTCCTCGGCCAGGGTGTGGACCAGCCTGCCTATGGTCTTCTCGCCGGGAACGGCGGTGTGCTGGCGTTCGGCGGCCTCGACCGCCGCTTCGGCCAGCGTTCTCGCGTTGCGGACCTTGCGGTTGGCCAGCCACTTTGTCAGTCGCGCCGTCCCGGCCCGGCGGATCGTGGCCGGCGTCTGGTACCCCGTCAGCAGCCTGAGCGGGCCGGTGTTGGTCACATCCAGGGCTCGTTCCAGGGCGGGGACATGCGCAGGAGCGTGCCGCGCAGGCGGTTGACCACGCGGGTGCGGTCCTCGACCAGGTCGGCCCGGCGTCCGGTCAGCAGCTTGAGCTCGACGGCGGCTTCGTCGCCGGGACGGATGGGCCGCAGGTCGCGGCGCATCCTGGCCTGGTCGGCGATCACGTAAGCGTCGCGGGCGTCGGTCTTGCCCTCGCCGCGGTAACCGTCGGAGGCCCGGTTCACCAGCCGGCCGGGAATGTAGAGGACCTCCTGCCCGTGGTTCACCAGCAGGGCCAGCAGCAGTGCAGGCTCCCCGCCGGTCATGTCGTTGGCCCAGGTGACCGGACGGCCGTCGGCCAGGTCGAGGACGTCACCGACCAGAGTCAGCAGCTCGGGCTCGTCGTTGGCGATCCGCCGCGACAGCAGTGTCTTGCCGTCGGTGTCCAAGGCGAGACCGTGGTGGTGGCCCTTGCCGCTGTCGATCCCCGCCCATTCGGCTCATCGTGCTCCTGACGCGCGTGTTCGTGTTGTTCGTGCCACGGACGACCTCGCCGGCATTGCTCTACACAGCGACTTGTTCGCACTTCCTAATCGGCGGCCGAGTCGTCGTGGGGAGCCGGGCGGCCAAGCATGTGGAGCCACAAGGCGGCAGCGCACCGAGAGCCACACCCGGCTTTCCTGGGTGCCACAACCCTACGAATGGCTGGGCCTCCCAGGAGGAAGGTAGAGCGCACCGACCTCGTCACCGACGCCCTGGCCGCCGAACGCACCCGCGGCAGCCTCGCTTTCACTGAGATGCGGCCAGAGAACCGTCACCAGGGATCCGGACACCTACGGAACGTGATCAGACCCTGGTGCTTGTGGGCACGGTGTCGGCGTTGTGCCGGAGCTTTGACACATCGCAACGGCCCGCCGGATGAACCGACGAGCCGTCACGAAAGGTCTACGCCAGAGCGTTAGGGACCACTCTCAACAATCGGCCACCCACGGAGGGGGGTTATCGCAGAAGGAGGGAGGTTCAGGCATGGCTATGTCGCCGCCCGGTGCGCCGTCCGCGTGCGTCTGCGTCTGCGTCTGCGTCTGCGTCTGCGTCACGAAAACTGCTCCCAGTGCGGCAGCCAGGACGGCGGCCATCACTGCCGTCCTCCGGAACCGGTCAATGACGGTACTCATATGCATCTCCTTGAGTGCTCAATGTTTGGTGTGACAGCTTCAGAAATGCGTTCGTATGTGGCCTCCATTCATTCCTTTACTGAGCTCCGCTTGTTGTGACCTTCGCGTCAAGCCCCCTGCGCTACGGGTTGACGGTTAGGACAGTTGTGCCGACGGTGTCCGGGCCGTCGCCGTAGCCGACCAGGCCGAGGTAGACGCCGCCGGCCGGGAGGTTTCGCCAGGAGACGGTGGTCGGGACGGTGTCGCCTCGGGAGACGGGGTGGGTGGCCGGAGTGACGGTGGCCGAGTGGTCGGGGCGTCCGGGCCGATCGGCAACGACGGGTTGCCGGTGTCGAGCCACGCCACCGGGCCGGTGGGCGCGGCCTGCGCGGGCGGGCCGGCGGCAAAGAGCAGAAGGCTGCCGGCCGCTGCCGGGGCCAGGAGCGATACGGCTCTGCGACCGAGGCGGCGACGCCGGCCGGGGTGCGGCTGAGACACAGAGTGGTCCTTCCCCCTGCGCAGGTGTGAGACAGGCATGCGCATGATGTGGAGTGGTCAGTTCCCCGAGGTAACAACCATCCTGTTTCCAATGAGGCAACTTGGGAAGAGTCAAACGCTTGATAGAAGGCAACTGCACAACTTCTCCACGGTGCTGTCGGACCATGGCCATCTGGGATGGTGAAGAACTGCACCTGCCTGGCCCAAGCAGGTGCAGGGGCGCCTGTGGCGGACAGGAAGACGGGGGCTGTTCCGCCGCCCCCGCCGCCATGCGCGGCCAGCTGCGGCCACCCCCTGGCGGTGATGCCCGTTCCTCTCGCCCTCGCCCTCGCCTCTCATAGCGTCGCTGGTCCAACGGCTCATCTCCCACAGACGCCTACGCCTCACGGCCGCGGCCACCATGAGCGGAGCGGCACTGATCACGGGGGTCTCCCTCAGCCCCCACGGGCCTCCGAGCGCGGGAGGCTCACAGGGGCCAGCTGGATGCGCGCCACACCCGGACAGTCCAGGACCGGACACCCGTCTTCTGGTCGACCGGGACCACGTGGGACTACTGGGGCTTCATCAACAACATCCGCCGCGCGCTGCACGCGGACGACAACTACGTTCCCGGCACTACGGCCGCCGTGGATCACACCGATCCGGTTTCGACCGGGTTCTTCGACGTCATGGTCGGCGGGCGGGACCATGCGGTACGCATCCGGCTGCGCCGCAGCGACCTGTACCTGGTCGGCTGGTTCACCGGTAACGACACGTACAGCTACATCGGACCGAGGGACCAGGCAGGAATACCGGACACTCACAACCACCCGGCCACGCCTGGCCAGCGCGGCGAGTCCTGGCAGCTCGCCAGAGTGGCTTCGTACGGCCGCCTCGAAGGGATGGCAGGGGCCCACCGCGCGAACCTGAGGTGGCCCGTGCCGAGGCCGGCGTGGATTGGATGGTCGGCTTCCCGGATGTGAGCGCGACGGAGTTCCCGATGCTCTGGGCCCTGACTCCGTATGGGGACGCGGTCTTCAACCAGCTGCAGATTCCGCTGCTGCTGGCCGAGCTCGACCGGCTCCCCGCTGCCTGCGGTGGCGAATGGGTCGGGCGGGCCCGCGAGTTGTGCCAGGTCGTCGAGCGCGGGACGCACCTGTATCTGTGGTTCGTCGGTGACTGACCGCGGTCAGCCTTCCGTCAACTTCCTTGTCACCGTTGATTGTTGGTCCAGAGCCTGCCAGGCGATGGTGCCGCTCTGGACGGAGTGGTCCTCGTTCGCGCCTCCCACCTCTTCAGTCGGTTTGCTGGCCGCGAGATGCTCCAGGAGCGTGTGGTGGCGGCAGCGATGGCGGCCTGGCCGGATGCACCTCCTCCGTAGGACACGACGCTGCCGCCCTCGTCCTCCAGGCTCCCCCGACTCCCCCGGGCCGGCAGACGCGAGTGGTGCTGCTACCTCCACACGACGGCTTGTGATTCACCATCACCTCCCCGGCAACGCTGCAAGGGCGCTGCGTCTTGCCGCCTCTGCGTGGAGTAAACGGGGAAGATTCTTCCCCCCTCACAACGCTCAGCTGCCGTGCAAGGCTGAACGGCACATCAGCGCGTCTTCCCGCACAGCGGTGTCTACTGGGCTGGGTGAGCGCGTGCAGCGACCTATCGGTGGAGTGGATGAAGATGACATTCGGCACGCGACGCACTCTGAGGGTCACCGCAGCACTGCTGGTGTGCGGGATGCTCGCCGCATCAGCGACGACGACGACGGCGGCCGACGCCGCAGGGCAGCCATGGACCGGTGGCTGGGAAGCCGGCATGACGGCCGGCGGGCCGAGTCTCTCCGACCAGACGGTGCGGATGGTGGTGCACACCAACGTCGCGGGCCGGAAGGTGCGGCTGCGGCTGAGTAACGCATACGGCAGCGCGCCCCTGGTGATCGGTGCCGTGAACGTCGCCGTACGCACCTCGGGCGGGAGTCTCGCCGCCCGCACCCGGCACAAGGTCACCTTTCACGGCGCCACCGGAGCGGTGATCCCGGCCGGGGGCGAACTCAGCAGTGACGCCGTCGACTTCACCACCGCCGCTGACGAGGACCTGCTGGTCAGCGTCTATCTACCCAAGACGACCGGCCCCGCCACCTTCCACTCCGTCGCCCGGGACACAAGCTACATCTCCAGGACGGGCGACCACACCGCGGACACCGGCACCGCGAACTACCCCATTACGACCAGCTCCTGGTATTTCCTGGACGGCCTGGACGTTCTCAACCCCCGCGCACGCGGCACCCTTGTCGCCTTCGGCGACTCCATCACCGACGGATGGGGCTCTTCACCGGGCACCAACACCCGCTGGCCGGACGACCTCGCCCGCCGCCTCGCCGCGCAGCCGGGTGGCAGCCGCCTGGGCGTGGTGAACGCAGGTATCAGCGGCAACCGGGTTCTCACCGACGCACCGGCCGCCGAGCCCGAACTGGGCGTCAGCGGATTGGACCGCTTCACCCACGACGCCCTGGGCGAACCGCGGGTCCGCAGCGTGATCCTGCTCGAAGGCATCAACGACATCGGCAACAACGCCGGCCCCGACGGCAAGGCACTCACCGCCCGGGACCTGATCGACGGCTACCGCACCCTGATCGCCAAGGCGCACGCCGCCCACGTCCGCATCTACGGCGGCACCCTCCTCCCCTACAAGGACGCCGCCTACACCAACACCAAGGGCGACCCCTACTACACCGCCGCCGGCGACGCGATCCGCCAGAAGGTCAACCACTGGATCCGCACCAGTCATGCCTTCGACGGCACCATCGACTTCGCCAAGACGATGGCCGACCCGTCCGACCCGCTGAAACTCCTGCCTGCCTACGACAGCGGAGACCACCTGCACCCGAACTCCGCGGGCGACCAGGCCATGGCCAACGCCATCGATCCCGCGCAACTCCGCTGACCCGCACGCCGCGGTGCCGCCGGGCTTCCGGCCGGCTTCGTCATGCGCCTGGGCGCGAAGAGGGCGTCGCGAACGTCGGGTGCAGTGTCCAGCACCACTTCGCCGCTCTCGTGGATATGCGCGGATGGCGGTGCGGTCGGCGCGGGTGGAGTGATCAATCCCGTCTCGTCATGGTCATGCCGTCCTGACGGCCCTGTTCCGGGCCACGGCGGACAGTCCTAGTCCGCCAGCACCGCGTAGTCGTACGAGACGCTGTTCCCCTTGGCCTTGGTCACGGACACCATGATCTTCTGCTGCTTCCCGTTCCCGGACGTCACAGTGCACTCGACCGAGTCGTTCTGCCACGCCTTGAGACCTCCGGCGCAGCTCACGGATTTCGGCTTCTCCTGGATGAGCGGCACGGAGTAGTTCTCGCGGACCTGCTTTTCGACCTCCGCACGGCTCACGGCCCCGGTGGAACCGACGGTGCTGGTCGACTCCGTGCTCAGCAGCCGCGGTACGGCCACGAAAGCGAACCCGCCCACGGCCACGGCGGCGGTCACCAGGGACACGGCGACGTATTTCATGATTCTCTCCTGCGATGCGTTTGCTGCGGTGAGGCTGTCACCGCAACAGTGGCCCGCCGACGGTGGCTGCGCTTCGGCCGGTCGGCCGACAGTGTGCGGCCGAGGTCGGCCCGCAGGCCGATTCACGGGTCAAGCGGGCGGCAGCCGGCGGTCGCGTACCGCAGTGCCGGTCCGGTTCGCGGCGGACGACGACGTCCGCGCCAGGGCGTGGCGGCGCACGTTCGTCAGCGCCTCCTGCACCACGCGGAGGCCGGGCGCTCCACCTGCCGGGCGGCCCGCAGGAGCAGCATCGGGTCGGCCCGCAGGCCGATACCGGCCGCCCAGGACCGGTCCGGTGGCCGAGGACAGGCGCGTGCGTCCGGCGGGATCGTCGACGGCATGCAGATCCTCACCGTTGTCCAACTGGCCCTGGCGGCGCTCGCCAGGCTGCGCCTCGCCCTGTGCGCCCTCGTCACCATGGAGGCCGCCCGATGAACCCCTACCGCACGACCAACGCCTCCCCCGTCCTGGTGGGCGCCGGTCTGAGGAAGTCCTACGGTCTGACCCGCGCCCTGGCCGGTGTCGACGTGTCCGTATCGGCGGGCGAGTCGCTGGCGATCATGGGCCCGTCCGGGTCGGGCAAGTCCACCCTGCTGCACTGCCTCGCCGGTATCGAACGGCCCGACGAGGGCCAGGTGCTGCTGGCCGGAGAGCGCGTGGACCAGCTGGGCGAGCCCGAGCGCAGTGAGCTGCGCCGGACCCGCTTCGGCTTCGTCTTCCAGTCCGGCCAGCTGCTGCCGGAGCTGCCCGCCGACGAGAACGTGGCCCTGCCGTTGATGCTCGGCGGCATCTCTCGCCGCCAGGCGGTCCAGAAGGCGCGGGAGTGGTTCCCGCCGCTGGGCCTGGCGGGCCTGGAGGAGCGGCGGCCCGGACAGCTGTCCGGCGGGCAGGCGCAGCGCGTGGCCATCGCCCGCGCGCTGGTCGGCGGCCCGCAGGTGATCTTCGCCGACGAGCCGACGGGCGCGCTGGACCAGGGCACAGGCATGGAGGTCATCGACCTGCTGGTCACCACCACCCGCAGGCAGGGAGCCGCACTCGTCGTGGTCACCCACGACGAGGACGTGGCGCGCTGGTGCGACCGCACCATCCGGGTCCGCGACGGCCGCCTGTCCGAGGACCACCGGACGCCGGACGGGGCCGTCACGAGCGCCGTCGCCCACGCCGCCCGGGGCACCGCCGGACGCCCGGCCGGCCACGACACGGACGCGAGGTACGACCGATGAAGGCCCTGGACCGCACCACCTTGACCCTGACCTGGCGGCTGACCCGCGCCGGAGGCCGCACCGGGCTGCTGGCCACCTCCCTGTCCGTCGCCGCGGCCGCCATCAGCACCGCGCTCCTGCTGATCTGCGTGGCCGTCAACCTCGGTTTCCAGCAGCGAGCCGACCGCATCGACTGGCGCACCCCCGTCACGTCCGCGGCTCCGGTCGCCGTCGAGGCGGTCGGCACCACCTTCAGCGGCGGTACCCCCGTCACGGTCGTCGACGTGGCACAGCTCCCGGGCAAGAAGGCCCCCGCCCCGCCCGGCATGCCCCGCTTCCCCCAGCCGGGCGAGGTGTGGGTCTCCCCGGCCCTCGCCGACCTGCTCCACCGCCTTCCCGCCGACCGGCATCCCGTGCCCGGCACCGTGTCGGGAACCCTCGGCCGCGCCGCGGTGGCCCACCCCGGCGAACTGGTCGCGGTCGTCGGCCACCGACCGACCGCCGCCGCCGTCGCCACCCCGCGCGAGGACGATCCGCGCCGCCCCGGCGACATCGTCACCCCCACCCGGGTCGCCGACTTCACCGGACGGCGCTCGTCCGAAGGCATCGGCAGCGGCTACGTGGCTCTCGCGAAGATCGCCACCATCCTCGTCGTCGTACCGCTGCTGGTCCTGGGCGCCTCCTCCGCCCGCCTGTCGGTCTCCCGCCGCGACCAGCGCCTCGCCGCACTGCGGCTCATCGGCGCCACCCCGGGCCGGATCGCCGGGATGACCGCCGCCGAGGCAGCCCTCACCGGCGCGGCGGGCGCGCTGCTGGGCACCATCGGATACGGACTGCTCCTGCCGGCCACCGCGCAGGTGTCCGTGGAGGGCGGCTCCTGGTACACGGCAGACCTGTGGGTGGGGCTCCCACTGCTGCTCGCCGTGCTCGCCGGTGTCGTCGCCATGGTGGTCGTCAGCGCGCTCGTCGGGCTGCGCCAGGTCGTCGTCGGCCCCCTGGGCGTGGCGCGCCGCTCCAAGCCACCCCGCATGAGCTTCCTGCGCGCCCTGGCCTTCGTCGCGGTGATCGTGGGCTACAGCTTGTTCACCCAGGAGCACAAGAGTGATGTCAACGGCCCCCTGGTGTTCTTCGCCCTGGTCTTCCTCGCCCTGTCCGTGATCGGCCCGTGGGTGGTCGGCGTCCTCGGGCGGATCATCTGCGCACTTGCCCAGAAGCCGGCAACCCTGCTGGCCGGCCGCCGCCTGCTGGACGATCCCAAGAGCGGCTGGCGTACGGTCTCCGGGCTCACCCTCGCCGGATTCGTGGCCGGGTTCTTCGCTCTCTTCGGGATCTCCGGCGCCTCGCCGTGGGGACATCCGGACACCCTCGCCGTGTCCGTTCCCAAGAGCCGGGCGGCCGTGGTCCAACAGGATGCGCGACACCGCCTGGAACACGCGGGGATCACCGCCACCATCGGCACGGACACCGACTGGGTCGCCCCGGGGGGCGAGAACACCGTGCAGGTCGTAGCCCACGTGCCCGGCGGCACCGAGAAGCTGGACCGCGCCCGCACCGCGCTGACGT
Organism: Streptomyces sp. Q2; assembly: GCF_056820935.1. Lineage (NCBI taxonomy): Bacteria > Bacillati > Actinomycetota > Actinomycetes > Kitasatosporales > Streptomycetaceae > Streptomyces > Streptomyces sp. Q2. Next base: position 11,629 of record NZ_JBXEJE010000049.1, read on the forward strand.
CCGTCGTACCCGGCCAGTACCCCGTCACCGGAACCGACATCAACTGGTCGACCAGGTTGTTCTCAGACGACTTCGCCAACGCCACCCGGGTCGTCCTCGGCGTCACCTTCACCACCGCGATCGCCTCCGCCGGCATCACCGCGGCCGCCTCCGTCCTGGACCGCCGCCGCACCTACGGCCTGCTCCGCCTCGCGGGAACACCGCTGCGGACCCTGGACGCGGCCCGCCGCAAGGAGACCCTCCTCCCCGTGGCCGTCCTCGCCGGCGGAGCAGCCCTGACCGGCATCTTCACCGCCGCCCCACTCACCCTCGGCGAGGGCTCGAGTATCGAAACCGGCGGCCTGGTCCTGCTCGCCCTGTGCTTCGGCGTCGGCGTCGCGGGACTGCTGGCCGCCGGCGCGCTCAGCCGCCCGCTGCTGAGGTCGGTCACGGAGCAGTCGGGCCCACGCCCCGAGTAACAGGCCACCGCCGTCCCCGGATACCGGGCCAGTGCAACGCCCCGCCGATCAGCAAAGGTGACAACAACCCATGCCTACCGTCATTTTCGCGATGCTCGCCGGGCTGGCCTTCCTGCTCCTCCTGGCCCGGACGCGGCAAGACCCCCGCCGCTTCGGCAACGCCGTCCTCCTCGGACTGTCCCTCGTCCTGCTGACCCTGGCGCTGCTCGCCCAAGTGGCAGCCGGCAGCGCGCCCGCACCCCTCCTCGCGGCGGTGACCCTCGCCTTCGTGCTGCTGGCTCTGGGGGTGCTGCCCCTGGCGTTCTTCCTGATCGCGAACGGGGTGACGATGATCCGCAAGGAGGGCCCACGCCCCGCCAACCTGCTCTCCGGGCTGGCGGGACTGGCCGTCCTCGGCTGCGTCACGCTCACCGTGACGGCCGCCGACCTCGACTCGGCGCCGCTGCGGCACGTCGCCGGAGGGGTCCTCCTCGTGGCCGGTTACGTCTCATACGTCTTCCTGTCGTTCCTCACCTACGCCTTCCTCTATGCGCGGCTGAAGGTCCGTCACGACGTGGACTTCGTCGTCGTCCTCGGCTCCGGTCTGATCGGCGGCTCCCGGGTGCCGCCCCTGCTGGCGAGCAGACTGGAACGGGCGCGCGCGGTGTACGAGGCGCAGGCGGCGCGGGGTACGCCGCCCGTGCTGGTCAATTCCGGCGGCCAGGGCCCCGACGAGGACCTGCCCGAGGCCGATGCGATGGCCGATTACCTCATCGCCCGTGGCGTCCCGGAGCGGCATGTCGTACGGGAGAACCGCTCGCGCACCACGGAGGAGAATCTGCGCTTCAGCGAGGCGCTCATGCGCGAACGCGTGCCGGACCACCGGTGTGTGGTCGTCACCAACAACTTCCACGTGTTCCGCGCCGCCCTCACGGCCCGGCGCACCGGCGTGAACGGCCAGGTCATCGGCTCGCCCACCGCCGCCTACTTCTGGCCCACCGCGACGATCCGCGAGTTCGCCGCGATCTTCCTCCGCTACCGGGCGGTCAACCTCGGCTCGTGTGTGCTGCTCGCCCTGATCGGATTCGTTCTCCCCTCCTGAGACTGAGGTGCCGTCGTCCAACCGTGCTGCACGGGCCCGAGTTCGGGCCCCCCTCGGCACGGCCTCGGAACCGTCTCCCCGGCCGGGCTCCCCGCGGAAGGAGATCGGCCCGGGGGTCGAGGCCGATCGACCGCCGGGCCGAAGTGCTCCGGTCGGCTGGTCAGCAGCCGTGTGACCGCGAAAGTGCTGCGGGCGGGTGCGGGTGGCGGAAGGCCTGCGGCCAGGGCTTGGCGATGAGGGGCGAGGTAGAGGCGGACAGTGGCCTCACTGCCGCGGAACCCGCGCGCAGTGATCTTGCGGGAGAGGGCCGCAATGTTGTGTTCGTCCTCGGCCCAGCGTCGGTGCAGGTGTCCCTGGTAGGGGGCAACGATGCCGGCACCGCGGGGCCAGGTCGGGGCGACCTCCTGCCAGGTGACGGTGCGGGCATGCCGACGGACAACGTTGCGGTCCACGTCCAGGTGACGCCCGATCGCACGCAACGCCATCCCTTCGGCGAGCAGGGGCGTGGACAGCGGTGTGCAGAAGAAGGTGCTCTCCAGACGACCTCCCTTTTCTCGCTGCAGCCAAAGCACATCGGCCTCACATACTTGTAACCGCCAAATGGCATACAGAGAGTTGTGACGCGTTAGCCTCGAGTGCATTTCTCACACCGAGCCGCAACCGGCATACCCAGAAACTCGTCCCTTAAGGGGGGAAGGATTTTTCCCCAGGATAAGCCCTTCCCCTTTACATGGATTGCTGACCGTGCAAGCTTTTTATGTATGCCAGCAGCAGCCTCGGCCGGGTATCTCCTCATCCGGACGCATGCCGCATACACGGTCCAGCGAAATGCAGGTTTCCGATCCATTGCGGCAAAGGACGCCCAAAGGAATGCCGAGACAACTGTGGCTGCTGCGGCTACGACCAGTCCCGTCCCCGTTTGGAGAATCGTGTTCACCGTCAACGCGTACGCCGCTACGTCCGCGACCGAACCGCTCACCCGGACCACCATCGAACGCCGCGATGTCGGCCCCCACGATGTCCTGATCGAGATCAAGTACGCCGGCATCTGCCACTCGGACATCCACCACGTCCGTGGCGACTGGGGCCCGGTGAACTATCCCGTAGCCCCCGGCCATGAGATCGCCGGAGTCGTCACCCAAGTCGGCTCGGAGGTCGCCAAGCACGCTGTCGATGACCGCGTCGGCGTGGGCTGCATGGTCAACTCCTGCCGCACCTGCGACTCCTGCCTCAAGGGTGAGGAACAGTACTGCCTGAACGGCGCCACCCTCACCTACGGCTCCATGGACCGGGACGGCGCTCCCACCCAGGGCGGGTACAGCACCCACGTCGTCGTCAACGAGGACTTCGTCGTCCGCATCCCTGACAGCGTCACCCTGGACAAGGCCGCCCCCCTGCTGTGCGCGGGCATCACCACGTACTCGCCGCTGCACCGCTGGGGCGCCGGGCCGAACAAGAAGGTGGCCATCGTCGGACTCGGCGGACTCGGACACATGGGCGTCAAGTTCGCGCACGCGATGGGCTCGGAAGTCAGCGTCCTGTCGCAGTCGTTGAAGAAGATGGACGACGGTCTGCGCCTGGGCGCAGACCACTACTACGCCACGAGCGACCCGGCCACGTTCGATGAGCTGGCGGGCAACTTCGACCTCATCGTCAACACGGTGAGCGCCAAGCTCGACGTCGATGCCTACCTCTCCCTGCTGGCCGTGGGCGGCACCATGGTCAACGTCGGCGCTCCGGCTGAACCGCTGTCGCTGAACGTGTTCTCCCTTCTCGCACGTGGTCGTTCGTACGCCGGCTCGTCGATCGGCGGCATCCGGGAGACCCAGGAGATGCTTGATTTCTGCGGCGAGCACGGCATAGGGGCGGAGATCGAGGTCATCCCGGTCGAGAAGACCAACGAGGCGTACGAGCGCGTCCTGTCCTCCGACGTGCGCTACCGCTTCGTGATCGACATGGCAACGCTGGCCTGACCACGAGGGCGAGGCCGCTGCGGCGGTAACCGGGCGCCCCGGAGGCCGGGCTTCCGAAGCGTACGTTTGGTAGCCCGGCGAGCAGGGCGACACGGCCGCCCGACCGGATACCGCGATGCCAAGAACGACACCCGAGGCTCTTGCGGCCGCCTCACGGCTCTGCAATCCGCCAGCGGGAATGGCTAGTTCGCCAACTGGAGAATCATGAACTACACACGACTTGGAACCTCAGGGCTCGTTGTCAGCCGTCTCGCGCTCGGCTGTATGACCTTCGGGGACACCGCGAGCGGTTTCAGTAAATGGGCACTTGGCGAAGAGGGGGCGGAGCCGGTCTTCCGGCAGGCTGTCGAACTGGGCATCACATTCTGGGACACTGCCAACGCCTACAGCTTCGGCAGCTCGGAAGAGATCGTCGGGCGCGCGATCAAGAAGTACTCGCGCCGCCAGGACATCGTGCTCGCCACCAAGGTCTTCTACCCGATGCACGACGGACCAGGTGGCTCCGGAACGTCACGCAAGGCGATCATGGAGCAGGTCGATGCGTCGCTGACCCGGCTCGGCACCGACTATGTCGATCTGTACCAGATTCATCGCCTCGACTACGAGACGCCCGCAGAAGAAACGATGGAGGCTCTTCATGACGTCGTGAAGGCGGGCAAGGTGCGCTACATCGGCGCATCGTCGATGCTGGCGTGGGAATTCGCCAAGCTGCAGCACACCGCTGATCTGCACGGGTGGACGCGGTTCGTGTCCATGCAGGACCAGTACAACCTCCTCATGCGTGAAGAGGAACGGGAGATGTTCGGTCTGCTCGCAGATCAGGGTGTCGGGAGCATCCCGTGGAGCCCGCTGGCGCGCGGCCGGCTCACTCGGCCCTGGGGTGCGGAGACCCGACGGTCGGAGACCGACCCTGCATACGGGCGCCTCTTCGTCGAAGAAGAATCGAACCGGAAGATCATTGAGGCAGCACAGTCGGTAGCCCAGGCACGCGGTGTGTCCATGGCCACGATCGCACTCGCGTGGGTCCTGGCGAATCCAGTCGTCAGCGCCCCGATCGTCGGGGCCTCCAAGCCGCATCACTTGGCGGACGCCGCCGCGGCCCTCGACATCACCTTGACGAACGAAGAAATCGCCGCACTCGAGAAGCACTACACGCCTCGGCTGGCAACTGGCATGAGCGCCGCTGACCGTCCGCCGGCGCGCTGAGAGCTCCTACTGACTTTGTTGACGTGATGGGTTCGTCAAGGTGGGCCGGTTTCGGCGAGACATCGATCAACGAGGATCCTCCCCTGCTGGATCTTAAGGAGGCCCTGCCCCAACAGGCGCAGGTGGTCAGAGCTGGCGCAAGTGGTGTTCGCCTGGCTGCGGCGAAGCAGCCGTGACCAGATGCCCTCGACAGGGTTGAGGTCTTCGACATAGGACGGCAGGAAGCAGCAGGTGATCCACTCCTGGGTGCCGATGGACTCCCGCAGCCTGGCGGCTTTGTGCACCTTCAGGTATTCCCATGCGAGCACGATCGGCGCGCCGAGTTGTTGGTGGGCGGCGGCCAACAGGTCGCGGTAATCGGCCCAACTGAAGCTGCGTCCGCTGCCCTGCCTGCGATCAACGCGCCGGCATCAGCACGGAGGGTCGCGCCGATGGCAGCGGCCGTCGCAGTGCGTTTCGTCTTCTGAACATGTTTTCGGGACTCTCTCGCCGTTGAAGGTGATCTGTGAGGACAGCATGTGAGCGACAGCCGGTGGATCGGTCGACGCAGACCAGGCGTCCTGCCAGACGCATACGCAGGGCATGCGGCCGCACGACGGTTCTGCATGATGTTGCTGTATGCCTTGGGCCCCCGCCCAAGGCCACCACCCATTCGGTTGATGCGTTTCAGTCAGATCGGCGGCCGGAGGCTCGCGCGCTCCCCGCGGACCGTCAACACCGGGCGCAGCGATTTCCCACATCAGCCGTCAGCCGTCCCGGCATCCCGAAGCGCTTCTCTGCCAACCGGGTGGGCATGTACTCGGCGCGGCGCCGGGTAGGTTCATTGACCGGACCGGACCGGACCGGACCGTGTCGTGTCGTGTCGTGTCGTGTCGTGTCGTGTCGTGTCGTGTCGTGTCGTGTCACCAGCTGATATCGGACCGCTCCCTTACTGTCGGGTCTCCCCCGAACTCACGCATTGGAGCGCTTCAGCACGCGTCATGTATTCTGCGGCTTGTCCGCGATAGCCCTCTCACAGAGAGCGCCTGGCGGTCGCGGACTGAACGACACCGGAGGCCGAGGAGCACTGTGGCAACCGCCCGTCCGCGAGCAGTACAGGGGCATGCCGGTCCGAGCATGCAGGACGTCGCCGACGCCGCGGGCGTCTCGGTCGGCACCGTCTCCAACGTCCTGAACCATCCGGCGAAGGTGAGCCCCGCGACGGCCGAGCGGGTCCGCGCAGCCATCAGCCATCTGGGTTTCGTACGCAACGACGCGGCCCGGTCGCTGGTGTCAGGCTCGACCAACAGCGTTGGCATGGTGCTCGCCGACATCGAGAACTCCCTGTTCATCGACATGGCCCACGGTGCGCAGAACGCCGCCCGCGCGATCGGCCAGAACCTGCTGCTCGCGAACACGGCGTGCGACATGACGCTTCAGGACGACTACCTGGACCTCTTCGACGAGTCCCGGGTCACCGGCGTGCTGCTGGCCCCGATGGAGGACTCCTCTGCCGGCATCGCGCGCATCCGCTCGCACGGGCGCCAGGTCGTGCTCCTCAACTACGCTCCGAAGCCGGGCACGTGCTGTTCCGTGCTGGTCAACAACGAGCACGTCGGCTATCTGGCAGCCCGCCATCTCATCGACACGGGGCGCACACGACTGGCCTATGTGGTCGCGCACGACGACTACCAGCCGGTTCGCGACAGACGCAGGGGGGTACGCGCAGCGGTCGAGGAGGCCGGCACCGGCGTCACCCTGGAGGAGATCGACAGCGGCGGCCTGACCACGCCCCATGGCCATGTGGTCGGGCAGGATCTCGCGCGGAGAGCACCCGGCGATCTGCCGGACGGCCTCGTGGCCGTCACCGATGAACTGGCCATTGCCATCATCCACGAACTGCACACCGTGGCAGGAATCCGGGTGCCCGATCAGGTCGCCGCCGTCGGCTGCGAGAACAACCGCACGGCGGGCGCCGCGGCGGTTCCGCTGACCGCGGTGGACATGCCGGGCCGGGTGATGGGCCGGGAAGCGATCAGGCTGCTGATGGACGAGGTGGCCGCGGGCACGCAGCACCGTCACGCCACGGTCGTGCTGGAGCCCGAGCTGATCGTCCGCGCCAGCGCGCCGCGCTGAAGGTCCGAGGTCGGCGCCCGTCGAGTGATCGTTCACGCGACGCACAGCGCTGATCTTCCGGGCTGACGCGTGGGCCGTACTGTCCCACCCGGCGCCCGGGGCGGCAGCCCCGGGTCGAGGTCCGCGCTGACCGCCCGATTACGCCCGCCACACCGACCGCACACGCCGTGCCACGCTGGACCAGACGCGCTGACCAGCACTCGTCGCGTCACCCTCCGGGCAGCCCCTCAGCCGACCCCCGGCGCCACTCAGGCGCGGTTGGAAACATCCCCGACAGATCCTTGACACACGCCGAAGCGGGTCATAGGTTCCCGTCACCCCTCCATTGAAGCGTTTCAACGCGCTGCGCGCCGAGGAGCACCTGTGCACAAGACCCTCAGGACCCGCCGTGTGGCCCTCCTGGCGACTGCTGCCACCGCGAGCCTGCTGGTGAGCGCTTGCGGTGGCGGGAACGCCTCGGGCAGCGACGTCAAGGCGTTCAGCCTCACCATCAACGATGACAACCACATCGTGCAGCAGGAACTCACCGCCCTGGCCAAGGGCTCGTGTGCGTCGCAGAACAAAGGCTCTGCCACTGAAGATCCAGACGCTGCCGATCGGCAACGTCGACCAGAAGGTGCAGCTTCTCGCCGGCCAGAACGCCCTGCCGGTGCAGTTCGCGGCAGGAGGCACACCGCAGCTGACCAAGACCCTGGACAAGGCCGGGCAGGTCCTCGACCTGGAGAAGGCCCTCAAGGACCTCGGCGTCTGGGACGACATCCAGCCGGCGGCCGTCAAAACGGTCGAGAACCTGTACGGCAAGTTCAACGTCATGCCCTACCAGTTCAACATCGAGGGCATCTGGTACAACAAGAAGCTCTTCGCCGACCACCACATCGCCACCCCGACGACCTACGACCAGCTGGTCGCGGCGGCCAAGAAGTTCAAGGGCGCCGGTGTCACCGCGTTCTCCACGGACGGCAAGGACGGCTGGCCCCTCACCCGTCTGGTCAGCGGCTACATCTACCGCGAACTCGGCCCGGACGCCCTGCAGGCGGTGGCGGACGGCAAGGCCAAGCTGACGGACCCCGCCTATGTGAAGGCCGCGCAGGCCATCGCCGACCTGGGCAAAGCGGGCTACTTCGGCAAGGGCGTCGGATCGATCGACCCACCGCCCGCACAAGTGGCCCGACGACCGGGCCCCGTCCGGGACCTGCCCGCCCGCCGGCCGGCCGGCCGCCCTCCTGAACAGGGTCCAGTTCGAAGACGGCGGTGCCGACACCGCTGCTGGACTCAAGGCCCTGCTGGGCGGCACAGCGGACTGACCCCGCAACGCACATTGCTTCGCGGCCTCGTCAGCCCGCGAACACATACATGAAACGATTCAACAAGGAGATGTCATGCTCCGTGAACGCCCCCTATTGCTCGTACTCCTGAGAGGCCTCGTCATGTGTGCCGTGGTCGCAGGCGCGTCGATCCTGCCGACGGCAACATCCCCCGCGGCGTCGGCCCCAGCATCGGACGCGCCGTTCTCCGTGAAGGCTCTGACTGCCAACGGCCGTGTCAACCCGCTGGGCACCGGTGGTGAAGACCCGGTCCTCGGCTGGCAGTTGACGTCGGCCCGGCGGGCGACATCGCAGACGGCCTACGAGATCCAGGTCGGACGCAAGCCGGGCTCGGCCGATGTGTGGTCGTCCGGCAAAGTGGCGTCCGACCGCCAGGTCGGCGTGCGGTACGGCGGGCCTGCCCTGGAGACCGGCACCCGTTACTACTGGCGTGTTCGGGCACGGGACGACAGGGGAGTCTCGAGTCCGTGGAGCGCTACCGCGTTCTTCGAGACCGGCCTGTTGGCTCCCGGCGACTGGGACGGCGCCCAGTGGATCACTCGCCCCGCGGCTCCGAGCGAGCTGGACAAGTGGACCGACTACACCGCCACGGTCGAGTTCAAGCTCGACAGCGCCGCGTTCGGCATGTTCCTGCGTGCCACGGATGTGAGCAACGGATACATGTGGCAGTTCAACGTCACGGGCTCCACCCCGACTCTGAGGCTGCACAAGCAGGTTCAGGGCAACTACACCGTGGTTCAGGAGGTGGATCTCGCGCCTTACGGGTTCACCGACGCGAGTCTCCTCGCCGACCGGCACACCGTCCGCTATGACGTGGCCGGAACCACCATCAAGACGACGCTCGACGGCAAGCTGGTCAGCACATTCACCGACTCCACGTTCGCGAAGGGCTACATAGGTTTTCGTACCCACGCATGCTGCGGCGAACGCGGAACCGTCTACGACGCCGTTGTGACCGGCGCAGACGGTGGCACGCTGCTGGACACCGACTTCGCATCGGGCCGCAACCCGTTCCCCGGCGGTGAGATCGTCGACTCCACCCTCGTCGTGTCCGGTACCACGGACGCCCTCTACGCACCCGCGTCCCGGCCGCAGCCGCTGCTGCGCAAGGGCGTCGCGACCAGAGCCGGCAAGAAGATCGCCTCCGCGCGCGTCTACGCATCCGCACTCGGCCTCTACGAGCTGGAGATCAACGGCAAGCGGGTCGGCGACCAGGTGCTCGCCCCGGGCTGGACCAACTACCACAAGCGCATCCAGTCCCAGACCTACGACGTCACGAAGCTGCTCGACAGCGGAGACAACGTCATCGGCGCTTCCCTGGCGGACGGTTGGTGGGCCGGCAAGGTCGGGCTCGGCTGGACCCGCCAGTACGGGGACACCCCCGCCCTCGTGGCGAAGATGCGCATCACCTACACCGACGGCTCCGTCCAGTGGATCGCCACGGACGGTTCGTGGAAGGCGTCAAACGGGCCCTTCGTCAAGGCCGACCTGCAGGACGGCGAGACGTATGACGCTCGTCTGGAGCCGTCGGGCTGGAGCCGGCCGGGATTCGACGACGCGAAGTGGGAGCCCGCAGCGAGCCTGGACTCACAGACCGCCCTCCTGGTCCCGCAGAGCGACGAGCCGGTGCGCCAGACCCAGGTGCTCCAGGCCCGGAAGATGACCGAGCCCACCCCCGGGACCTACGTCTACGACCTCGGCCAGAACATGGTCGGCGTGTCACGGTTGAAGCTGACCGGCTCCTCCGGCCAGACAGTCAAGATCCGCTACGCCGAAGTGCTCAACAAGAACGGCACCCTCTACACCGACAACTTCCGCAGTGCCAAGGTCACCGACCGCTACACCTTCGCCGAGACCGGAACAGTCACCTACGAACCGACCTTCACCCAGCACGGGTTCCGCTACATCGAGATCACCGGAGTGAACGAACCTCCCGCTCTCCTGGACGTCAACGGCGTCGTATGGGGATCCGACCTCCCCAGCACCGGCACGCTGAAGACCTCGGACAGCATGCTCAACCAACTGGTGAGCAACATCTCCTGGAGCCAGCGAGGCAACTTCCTCTCCATCCCCACCGACACCCCGGCCCGTGACGAACGTCTGGGATGGACGGGCGACATCAGCCTGTTCGCGCCGACGGCCAACTACCTGGTCGACACCCGCGCGTTCCTCTCCCACTGGATGGCGGACGTACGCAACTCCCAGTACGCCAACGGCGACCTGCCGGCGGTCGTACCGACCCCTCAGGGCCAGTTCGGGGACAGCGGTGTCGGGTGGTCCGACGTGATGATCACGGTGCCGTACCAGGTATGGCGCTCCTACGACGACACCCGCATCCTGCGGGAGAACTACCCCGCCATGCAGAAGTTCTTCCAGTTCGTGCGCACCAGCGCCGGACCGGACCTGCTCGAGCCGGGCCGCACCACATTCTTCACCAACGACTGGCTGAACCTGGACGACCCGACCGAGCAGGGCATCCTGGGCACGGCCTACTACGCCGAGAACGCCCGCATGATGGCGGAGACGGCCAAGGCCCTGGGCAATGACGCGGCGGCGTCCGACTACGGCAAGCTCTCCACGGACATCCGCGAGGCCTTCACCAAGGCCTATGTCGCAGCCGACGGCACCGTCAAGGGCAACTCCCAGACCGGGTATGCGATGGCCCTCGCCATGAACCTGGTCTCGGATCCGGCACTGGTCGACAAGGTCGGGGAGAAGTTCGTGGCCAAACTGGCCCTCACCGACTACCACCTGCGGACCGGCTTCATCGGCACGCCGCTGCTGCTGCCCGCGCTGAGCAGGATCGGCCGGGACGACCTGGCCTACAAGATGCTGCTGCACAAGGACTACCCGTCCTGGGGGTATGAGGTCGCAGGCGGTGCCACCACCATGTGGGAGCGCTGGAACTCGATCATGCCCAACGGCGACTTCGGCCCGGTCGACATGAACTCCTTCAACCACTACGCCTACGGTGCCGTGGGTGACTGGATGTTCCAGAACATCGGCGGCATCTCCGCGCTCGAGCCCGGCTACAAGCGCTCCCGGATCGCGCCGGTGACCGGCGGGAACCTGACGCACGGGACCGGAAACCTCACCACCGTCTACGGCCACCTCTCGTCGAAGTGGAGCATCCACAACGGCGCGTTCGACCTGAAAGTGACGGTCCCGGTCAACACCGTCGCGGAGGTCCATGTGCCCACGAGGACCGCCGCGGCGGTCACCGAGGGCGGCCGTCCGGCCGACGCCGCCAAGTCGGTCCGCTTCCTGCGCATGGAGAAGGGGGCCGCCGTGTTCGAGGTCGGCTCGGGGTCCTACGACTTCGGCATCGACACCGCCGAGTAGGCGGCTGCGGAGCCACGTGACCTGATGGCGGGCCCGGACACTCCGGGCCCGCCGACTGCGTTCGAACAGGCCCGGCACGGCGGGTTCGAAGCTCCGTCAAGTCACCTGGACCCCCTACGTGACGGATGGTGCGTCGCGCACCGACGAGCGCGTGAACCTGGCCCGGACACGGCTCGGCCACGTCGGGTGACCGGGCTGCTGTTACGTGGGCCGACAAGGGAACGCCAACAGCCTTCCAGGGGGCTGCTCCGGTCCAGAATTGTTCCGGGCGCTTGTCGGCACTGCGGTCCACCTCACCGGCGCCGGCCAGATCGGCCTGGCAGTCGGCGTTCTGCTGCGCAGCACCGCCGGAGCGATCATCCTCGTGGCGGGCGCGCTGTTCGTGGTGCCAGGCCTGTTCAAGCTACTTCCGACCAGCTGGAACGACGCCGGCGGCCCGTACCTGCCGCCGAACGCGGCGAACGCGGTCATGAAGATGCGGACGGCCAGTGACTCGCTGTCCCCCGGGTCCGGGCTCGCGGTGTTCGCCGGTTACATTGTTGTGCTCCTGGCCGGTGCGACAGTCATGCTCAGGCGGCGCGACGCGTGAGCCCGGTTGCAACGGCACACCACCGACCCTCGTAGTCCTTCAAGCGTGAGGACGGGCTGCCGCATCTGCCCGAAACCGAGGACCTGTATCAAGGAACGGTGAAGTCGTGATCGGACCGGCGTCGCTGCAACGGGTCCCCGGCGCTCACCCGCGCCTGCTGGACGCCGCCCTCGCCATCCTCGTGGGTGGTCTCGGCCTGCTGCCCCTGCTGTTCGGACGGTGGCCCGACGGTGTACGTCCCTCGGGCGCCGACGCCGTGGCCGCGGCGGCCGCGTTCCTGCTTGTGCTGGCCCGCCGCCGGGCACCGCTGCCCGTCCTGGCGCTGACCGTGCTCGGGGAGGTGGCTTTCACAGTCCTCGAGTCGTATCCGTCGCGGGCGCTGAAGATGGCCGCGTTGTTCGCGGTCTACACCGTGGCCCGAACGGCCCGTCGGCGGATCGCCCTGATCGCCGTCTCGGGCACGGCCCTCACCCTGTACGCCGTCATCACCTACGCGACGGATTCGGCCACCGGCCCGGAGGCCGGCGCCGTGTTCGCCTGGACCGGGATGTTCGCCGCCGTCGGCGCCACCGTACGCACCTGGCACGCCTACGCCGCCGCGATGGAAGAGCGAGCGCTGCGGGCGGAGGCGACCAAGGAAGAAGAGGCCCGCCGCCGGGTCGCCGAAGAGAGGCTGCGCATCGCGCGGGAACTCCACGACGTGATCGCCCACCACATCGCCCTGATCACCATTCAGGCCGGGCTGGCTGATCGCTTCCTGCGAGGCCGGCCGGATCAGGCCGAGGTGGCGCTCGGCCACATCCGTGACGCCGGCCGCATGGTCCTGGACGAGCTGGGCCCGCTGCTGCACGTACTACGACAGTCCGACGACGAGACGGACGAGGTCCAACCGACCGACCCCGTGCCCGGCCTGTCCCGCCTCGGAGCGCTCCTCGAATCGCTGGCCGCGGCCGGGCTGAGCGTCCGCCATCGGCAGGTCGGCCACCCACGTCCCCTGCCGACCGCCATCGACCTGGCCGCCTACCGCGTCATCCAGGAAGGCCTGACCAACGCCCACAAACACGGCGCGACCGCCGAGACGGACCTGCTCCTCGACTACGGGCCCGACGATCTGTGCATCCACATCACCAACCTGCCACACGTCGGCCCGTCCCCGGTGTCGACAGCGACGGGCTCCGGACACGGGCTGACGGGAATGCGCGAGCGCGCCCAGGCGGTCGGCGGCAGCCTGCTTGCCGGAGCAGACACCGACGGCCGCTTTCGCCTCGCCGTGCAGCTGCCTCTGCCCGCGGTCGGCCCACCGACCGGCACCCGCGCATCGGATCGGTCCGGCACGGCCCTGCGCGCGAACGCCGCAGAGGGGAGGCAGGGATGACCATCCGCGTTCTGCTCGTCGATGACCAGGCCCTCGTCCGCACCAGCTTTCGCATGCTCATCGAGAGTGAGCCGGACTTGGAGGTCGTCGGAGAGGCCGCGACGGGCGAGGAGGCGGTCAGGCTGGCCCGCAGCACGTGTGCCGACGTCGTGCTGATGGACATCCGGATGCCCGACATGGACGGCCTCGCCGCCACGCGCGCCATTTCGGCGGACGAAGACCTCGCGGGCGTACGGGTGCTGATCCTGACGACCTTCGAAGCCGACGAGCACGTCTTCCAGGCGCTGCGTGCCGGGGCCAGCGGGTTCTTGGGTAAAAGCGTGGACCTCTCCTACCTCCTCGACGCGATCCGGCTGGTCGCCCGCGGAGAGGCGCTGCTGTCGCCCAGGGCGACCAAGGCACTCATCGCTCACTACCTCACCACACCCGACGTGACGAGCACTCCGGTGCCGGAGCTGTCGAGCCTGACCGAACGCGAGCGCCAGGTGCTCGGCCTCGTGGCCGGCGGCCTGTCCAACGACGCCATCGCCGAACAGCTCCACATCTCGCCCTCGACAGCCAAGACCCACGTGAACCGCATCATGGCCAAGCTCGACGTCCGCGCCCGCGCCCAACTGGTCGTGATCGCCTACCAGACCGGCTACGCCCACCCCAGTGCATGACCCGACGGCAGGCGTACTGGCAAGTTGCCCGACCGTGCTACCAACCGCCCCCAGGAGCGCATGTATCGGCGCCTCGGGGCCGGGTTCATCTCGGGGGCCGTAGGGTCGGCGCAGGCAAGGGCACCATGGTGGCGGCGTCGAGGATCACGGGTCGCCGAGGTGACGCGGACCCGGATCCGGTACGGGTCCATGACGGCCAGGTGCGCGTCGAGCGACCACCGAGGCACCGCGGCCCGAATGACGGCGCCAGGTGCCCGTCAACTGCCGGACGGCGGCTGTATGAGGCTCGCACGCTCGGGCCTTCCGGACGCAGCCCAGGTCCGCGTCCGGAAGAACCGCCACCACGACGGCACGACGCAACGGGGACAACTGCAGGAGAAGGCGCACCAACGCCTCTCTGCGAAGCCCACCCGGATCACGCCGCTCCGGAGTCCGCACCACGCAGATCCAACGGCGGCAAGGCATCAGGATTGAGCTCGGCAAGCACGCGGAGCAGCAAGGAATGAATTGCCGCCTGCTCGGCGGGGGCGAGGACCGCGAGCGCCTCCGTGTCCAGTCGCTCCACTAGTTCCCGCGCCCGATCGGCGAGCTTCGCGCCGCTGTCGGTGATGGTCAGCTGCACGGTTCTCCGGTTCGAAGGATGCTCGCGGCGCGCCAGAAGGCCGCGGTCGACCAGCGCGTTGACGGCGGCACCCATGGACTGGGGAGTTAAGCCGGTCCGACGCGCGATTTCCGCGGCGGAGGTTCCCGGCGTCCAGCCGACGTGCTGCAACGCGTTGTGCTGCGCCGCCGTGAGGTCGAGCGAACGCAACGCTCTCTCAAGCCGCGTTCCCATCACGTGGACCACCTGCCATGCCAGATAGCCCATGCGCGTGGACGGATCTGCGTACGTGCGGCTCACGAGCGACTCCGATAGTAAGGTGCCTGATATTTCTATGATACAACTATAAGACACCTTCTAATCAGAGATGGAGAACCTTCTCCCATGTCCACATCACCCACCACTTCCGCCGAGGCGCGGCCCGCACCCCATCACCACGCGATGGACGCCGCTCCAGCGCCGCAAGGTGCCACCGGAGTGAAGGGAGTTCTGCTACCGGTCGCGGTCGTGCTGGTCATCGGCTCGATCTTCGTCAGCGTGTTCCTGGCCGCCTTCCACGCCCCCCGGCCCCACGACCTTCCGGTCGCCGTCGTCGGGACGACCCAGCGACTCGAACAGGTCACCGGAGGGCTGGAGCTCGGGCTGTCCGGCGGCTTCGAGGTGAAGCGCTACGCCGACGAGAACACGGCCCGCCGCGCGCTGCAGGACCGCAAGGTGTACGCCGCTTATGTCACCGGCCCCGGGAAGTCCGCCACACTGCTGTATGCCGGAGCCAACGGTCCTTCGGTGACCTCGACGGTCACCGGCGCCTTCTCCGGTGTCGCCAAGGCGAACAATGACCGGCTGACCGTGCGCGACCTCGTGCCGGCCTCGGCGGGCGACACCCGCGGCATGTCGGTGTTCTACGCCGGGTTCGGCGTCGTGCTGGCCGGATTCCTGTTCGGCATGATGACCTACCAGATGGCTCCGCGACTGGAGTACCGGTGGAGGTTGGCCAGCCTGGCCACTTTCAGCGTCCTCGCCGGCGTCCTCGTGGCGGCGATGGCCGGCAGCCTCGGCTTCGCGGCACTGCCCGGGCCCTTCCTGGGCATCGCGGGGATCATCGCCCTGATGGCCGCGGCCGTCGGCAGCGCGACCATGACGTTCATGCGCCTCTTCGGCCGCGCCGGGATGTCGCTGGCCGCCGTGGTCCTGCTGACCTTCGGCAACAGCACGAGCGGTGGCACGCTGCCCACCGCCTACCTGCCGGACTGGCTGCGTCCGCTCTCAGAGGTCCTCCCGGTGGGAGTCGGCGTACGAGCCGTCCAGGGCTTGTCCCACTTCAACAACGACGGTCTCACCGCGGGTATCGTCGTCCTGGTGGCATGGATCCTCGTCGCCGCCGTGGTGCTCTTCTGGCTCGATGCCCGCGGATCCCGCCGCGCAGCCGTCGGCTGACCCGGCTCCTGCCCTGCCCCGTGCCCAGGCACCGTCCGTGGGGAACGGCAGTGATATTGGTCCATGGCACGGGGACGCAGCTCGGCTGCCCGACAACGACCCGGCGAGCAACACACCTCGCTCTCGTAGACTGCGGCCCGTGACCGACGCCGCGTTCCCCACCACCGGATACCTCGCCTGGCAGTTCTCCCAGATCATCGCCGGACGGCTGGAGCGGGCACTGCGCGCGGAAGACCTCACACTGGCGCAGCACAACGCTCTGCAGCAGGCCCTCTGGACGCCGGGGGTGTCCGCCGCCGAGATCGCGCGCCGCTCGGGCATCACGGCCCAGTCCATGGGAGCCGCAGTGAGTCAGCTCGTGGAGAGAGGACTACTACGACGTGAGCCGCACCCGACCAGCCGCCGCAGCGTGCGCCTGTTCGCGACCACCGAGGGAGAGGCGACTGCCGCTCGTGCCGCTTCGATCGCCCAGCGGATCGAACGGGAGACGACCTCACCACTCTCCCCGGACGACAAGGACAGCATTCACCGTCTGCTCTACCGTTTGGTCGAGGAACTGAACCCCGATGCCCTCGCCATCGACAGTCGCTCCTCGAACTAGCCCTGGAGCCCTGGCTGTCCAGCCGATGCCCCTGTCGGCTCCGCCGCGTCGATGTGAGCAGAAGACAAGAGACATGGAGAGACTGAGCGACGGAGAGCCATGAACCGTGCCAGAAGCCGTCCGCCGTCGAACGGCTCCGCCCGCGGGCGCCCCCGCAGCAAGGCCGTGGAACAGGCCATCCTGGAGGGAGTGATGAACCTCCTGGAGGACGGCGTGCCACTGGGCGATCTCTCCGTCGAGCGGATCGCCCGCACAGCCGGCGTCGGCAAAGCGGCCATCTACCGCCGCTGGAGCGACAAAGAGGATCTGTTCGTCGACGTCATACGCGCTGCCGAGTCCGCCGTACCCGCGCTCCCCGGCACCTCGATGCGGGACGACCTCGTCGTTCTGCTGGAATCGCTGCGGCAACGCAGCATGGTCGGCCGCTTGTCGGCGATCCTGCACAACGCGCACGCCCAGACGACGAACAGCCCGAAGATATGGGCCGCCTACCATGCCGGCGTGATCACTCCCCGGCGTGACCTCGGACTGGCGATCCTCCGTCGAGGCCGGACGAACGGGGAACTTCGTACGGACGTCGACCTGGACCTGGCCGTCGAAATGTTCGTCGGTCCTCTGCTCATGCGCTCGTTCGCCGGCCCCGAGCCCGACCTCCCTGACGGACTGCCCGCGCAGATCGTCGACACCGTGCTCCACGGCCTACGGCCCGTCAACTCCCCGAGCGCTTGACCAGGATGGGCCGCCGGAGCGGTGTGGAAAACCTGAGTCCACAGGCCTCGGCAGCACCCTCGGTGCTGTGAGCGACGAACCGCCGCAGGCCGTATCGGCCACGGCACCGTGAGGTGAATCGCCGATGACCAGTGCATCCCCGGATGGGGCGCCGTTCACGGACCGCCAGTAACCGTTGCGTACGTGGGCATTGATCCGCTCTGCGGCCGATCGGACGCTCCTGAGCGATGTCGAGTGCTCAACCGGCCAGGCGGGGCAGTGGGCGTTGGGGGTGGTCAGGGACTGCCAGGTGGTGCCCCGCCACGGGGGGTGCGGTGTCGGCGAAGGTGGCGGTGTGTAATGGGAAGTCGACGGCGGTGCCCGGCGGCAAGAGCGTGAACTGCCCCATCGCACGGGGCGAGATGACGTCACCCACGCCGAAGACGGTCAGCCCGAGCAACGGCCATGCGAGTGTCTGGGCAGCCGCTATGTGCACCGTGATCGCTCCGCCGATCGAATGGCCAAGCAGCACGATGCCGGGGCGAACGTCGCCCAGCCGCTGCCAGGCATCGGCGATCGCTTCGGCGATGATGGCAGCGGCCTCGGTGAACGATGGTTGCCGCCGAGCGGACTCCTCGTCGGCGGGATGGCCGGGGGCGTGTGAGTGCGCGTGCCGGGAAGTCCGCACCAGCTGCCCGGCTGAGCGGCGAGGAACCGGGGGCGCGAAGTAGCGGCTGTCGTAGCCGCCACCGTGCAGACCCACCAGGAGCGGGGTGTCCTTTCGTTCCATTGTGGTCCCACGTCCGTCAAGGGGCATCGCTTGGCCGAAACAACCCTCATTCACACCAGACACCCGTGCGCATCCCGTTCTTCGCTGGCGACCGTGGCGATTTCTGCATCAGGTCGGCGCTTCGGACACCGTGATCGATCGTCGGCCGGAGGCACGGGTCCTGGTTTACGGCACCAGGACGATTTTTCCGCTGGTGTGACCGGTCATGATCTCGCGATGGGCGGCAGCGGCTTCGCTGAGCGGGTAGCTGCCGGCGATCAGGACTCGGAGTCGCCCGGCCTCCGCAGCCTCGGTGAGCTGCAGGCGGGCGGCGGCACGGATGTCCGTACCCGGATCCGCGCCGGGACTGCCGCCGAGAAGCTTGATACCGGCCTGGGCCCCCCGCACGATGCCCGCGATCGTGGCGATGCGGGAACGGTCCGCCACCAGTTCCACCGAGACGTCCACCGCCTCGTCGGTGCCCACCAGGTCTGCCGCCGCATGGACGCCCTCCGGGGCTGCCGCGCGTACCCGGTCGGCCAGACCCGGCCCGTACGCGACCGGTATCGCCCCCAGCTCGCGCAGCAGGTCGTGCTTGGCCGGGCTTGCAGTTCCCAGGACAGTGGCGCCGCGCGCGACCGCCAGTTGCACGGCCATCAGACCGACTCCGCCGACAGCGCCATGGATCAACACCGACTCGCCCTTGCGCAGGCCGATCGCCTCGAGAGCGTGTTCGGCGGTAACGCCGGCGATCATCAGCCCGCCGGCCTGTTCCCAGGACAGGTTGGCGGGCTTCGGCACCACCGAGGAGGCCGGGACGACGAGTTCGGCGGCATAGGCGCCGGGCGCACGGTAGGCGATCACCTCGTCGCCGACCTCGACCGGACCTGCGGGGCCGGTCGCTTGGTCGCCCGCCGCGGTCACCACTCCTGCCGCCTCGAGACCGAGCCGTAGTGGCAAGTTCCCCGGATCGGTACCGAAGGCGCCGCTGTACACCTTCTGATCGAAGGGGTTGACGCCAGCGGCACGGACCGCGATGCGCACCTGGCCCGGCCCGGGCTCGGGTACGGCTTCGTCGATCACCGACAGCACCTCAGGACCGCCGTACGCACTCGCCACTACTACTCGGGCTTCGCTCATGTCAGAGGCCAACTCTGTATCGGAGGGGTTCGCCCTGCTCACTGGTGGTCACTTCCTATCCGTGCAGCACTGTGCGTCGCGTGCGTTGGGTTATCGGTGTTTGACACCGGTTCGGGCCAGCTGGGGCGAGCGTGAACATCTCGGCTTGCGCGGGGCAACCAGCCGTCGCTGTTTTCCGCGGGCGTCGTTCCCGGGCAGACCGGCCCTCCTCCAGGCCGGAGACGCAGATCGCCTCTCCCGGGCGAAGCCCGGGGAGGCCAGCTCGCGCGACGTCCTCGGCGGCCATGACGGGGACGGCTTGTCCCATGCTCTGGTGAAACTCGGTGGCCACCAGGCCGGGGCCGGCAGCGGGCAACGAGGCGATGGCGCCGTCTTCGGCGGCGAGCATGCCTGGGAGTGCGGCGCCGGCGAGTTGGAGATGCGTCTCGGCCCGGCACCAGCGTCGCTGATCAGGAGGTGGACAGCCCCAGCGCTCAAACGGTGCTTCACCATGGCGATGCCCTCGCGGGTGGAAAGGTCCGCGGGAAGGGATTCCACACCTGCGCAGGCCTTACGGAGTTCATCAGCCAGGCCCTGCAACCGGTTGACACGGCGGGCCATCAGGACGACATCCGAGGTGCCTGCCAGGAGGCGGGCGTGCGCGGCATCAATGCCGGAGGACGGGCCCGTTGTCAGAGCAAGGGTCCGAGTCATGTCCTCAAAGTACTTCAGGGGACCGCCTCTGATCAAGCATTTGATATTAATCAAGGTGCCTTATACTCAAGCCTAGAAGCGGAGGCGGCGATCCGGCCGCCTCCCTCGTGCCGCTCGGTCGCAGAAGCAGATCAGTAGTCCAGGCCCTGGTGCCGTCGTTCTGCCTCTTGGTCCTCCCGGCAGGCGTCCGCTTCGTACGACTCTGCAAGTCCTTTGAGCAACTTCCTGGTTCGTGGCCACGCACGTGCTCGTTCGGCCTGTTCCCGGAAGGCCCGGGCCAGCTCCGACTCCTGAGCTCCGCCGTCCAGGAGTCCCCGGCTGGTCACACTTCGTTTGTTGTAGATACCGATGTCGAGACCTCGTTCGAGATCGCTACTGTTGATCTCTTCGAGTAGGTCTCGGACGGCTTCCGGTATCTGCAGGCCGTCCTGGTCGCGCGGGGCGAAGGCACGTACCTGACCGATCTGCACGTCACCTACCTTGGCACGATCTCTGGCAGCCAGTTCCGCCCGTGCCGTAATCACCCACGTGCGCAGTACAACTGAGTCGGGGGTCCCGTCAGCCGTAAGTCCGGGACATCTACGCAGAGCATGGAGGAATCTGTAGGCGTGGCTCGCGATATCCCGCCTGTTCTCGTTCTCGACGGTATCTGCTAGGTCCTCCTCGGCACTGGTGCTGGGGCGGAAGGACCACGTCACCAATTCCGCGAACGCCTCAGGGTCCTCGACGAGCGTCTGTTGGAGGCTTGGAGCCTCAGCGTCGAGCCCGAGCGCAGGAATGAGTTGCCACTCCAGATTGAGGATGCGTTGACGCCCGATGTGCTCGTGGTGCCGGGCCAGCAGTGCGAAGAGATCCTGGAAGCGTGAACTGAGTCGCCCGATCTCAGGATCATTCAACGTAGCTGCGATGAGGTCTTCAAGTCCGGCGACGACAATTTCAGCGGCCTCTTCGCTGCTGTTCCCCCTTCTGTCGTATAGGAGGATCAGGTCCAGCGCCGCTGCTGGACGTCCAGCGATGCTGGCACGCTGTGTCGTTCCGCTTCCCGGACATCCAAGGACTCACCCGCTGGAGGGCGTACCACTTTTCTGCTCTGCTCCGCCAGAAACGGCATCCGCACAGGACGAGGAACAGTCCGACGGGGAACAGGATGAGGCTGACAGCCCTGTTCGTGACGTCGGGTGACGTGTCAAAGAGGATGTTTCCTCAGACGTTGAGGACGAATCCGACGGGGAGGATGACCAGCCGCCAGTGGATACGCACCCCTGCGGTCACCTGATGTGCGAGCGACATGGCCTCATCGTCGGGCCCGGCACCCGAACGCGCCGTAACCACCTGGACGGACTTCCTGCGCTCCCAGGCCGATGCCCTGCTGGCCTGCGACTTCTTCAAGGCCATCACTGTGTCCGGGACGCGGCTGTACGTGTTCGCCGTGCTCGGGCACGGCAGCCGGCGCATCCGGGTCCTGGGCGCCACCGCACACCCAACCGCCTCCTGGATGACACAGGCCGAGAAGAACGTCGTCATGGGCCACGAGGCCGTCGGCGTGGAAGGTCTTTACTCGCACGTCACCCTGACCATGGAGCAGGAGATTGCCGATTCGCTGCAAACCCGGTGGCTGCGGCTTCGCGGCCAGCGAGGGAGAGCACTGGAAAGTGCCATCTCCCACTGCTCTCGCATTCGATCTTGAAGAGTGGTGGAAAACAGCAGGTCAAGTCCACTCGGTCAAAGTCGTCATAAGTTCGTTCATGAAGTTCATCTCGCACAAGAGCTTCATGCCGTTCGTCTGGTACCGCATCGCCTTGGGCATCCTGGTGATCGTGCTGGTCAGCATGGGTGCGCTGAGCCCCCACGCGGGCGAATCCGGCGGCTGAACCATGGCCGCACAGGTAGCGCTATCGAGCATTTTCTAGCGCCTGATTGCAGCACCACGCCATGATCATCTCCCACTTGTCTCCCACTCATCTCCCACCGGGGAGGCGGGATACACCCCACTAGGACGTGTGCGTCCGCGAAGCAGGGGATGACGCGGAAGGGCCCGCACGGCTTGCCGACGCTTGCCGTGCGGGCCCTTCCGTACCCAGGGTGGGGCGGGTCAGCTGAGGTTCATGTCCGGCCCAGGCCGCAACCCTCGCCACGAGAGAAACGCAGCCGGTCATCCACCGTGTCCCAGGCATCGCCGGTGAGGTCGTCCAGCGCGGCGGCGGCCGTGAGGATGAGCCGGACGAGGCGCGCTTCCGGCGTCCGCCGCGGCCGGTTCGGTCACGTCCAGCGGCGCCCCGGCGCCAGGGCGACCGTCAGGGCAGAGCGCGCCTTGACGCACGGCCACGGAGGTTGGCCTCCGCCGCCCCGAGCCCCCGGGTCCAGGGGCCACGCTCGCGGTGAAGCCTGCGCACGCTTCACCAAATCCCCGAGCAATCTGGACCTGGATGTCAGACCGTTCCTGCCAACGGGCGTCGATCGGGGATAATCGACGCCATGTCGCTCCCCGAAGCCGTCGCACTCGCCCCGGGCGTCGCCGACCCGTACCGAATCAAGTTCGTCCGGCGGCTGCCCGGCTCCCTGGACGAGCTGCGCGGACCGGTGCACGGCGTGGTCGAGCTGCCGCTGACGGTGGCCTGGTCCGGGCTGCGCTCCTTCGACCTGGACCGGCCGCGGCTACGGATGAGCCTGTACCGCACGGTGCTGTCCGAGGGCATGCGCGAGGACCTGTGCCGCTTCCTCAACGCCGACCTGCTGATCGAGCTATGGCCGACTCTGCGCACCCTGATCGGCACCGCCGTCCGCGACGCCTGGGAGGGCGCCTTCCCCGAGCTGCGTGAAGCCGGCCAGGCCACCGCCGCGTGAAGAAACCACCGATGCCGGAGCTGCACGCCCGGCTCCTCGAAGACGTCCTCGCCCTCGGTTCGCCCTACCCGCTGGTGCTGACCGGCGGCTACGCCGTCCAGGCGCACCAGCTCGTCGACCGCCCCAGCCAGGATCTGGACGTCGCCACCCAGAACCCTGCCCCCATGGCCGACATCGCCCACTACCTGGTCGACGGTCTGACCCGGCTCGGATGGCGGGCCGAGACCATCGAGGTTTCCCCGCTCTCCGCCCGCTTCCTGGTCACCGATCCCGACAGCGGTCAGGAGTGCGAGGTCGACATCCTCAAGGAGGTCTTCTGGCACCCCACCGTCCCGACCTCCTACGGTCCCGTCCTGTCCGAGCAGGACGTCATCGGCACCAAGGTCCGAGCCATCGCCGAACGCGGCGCCGCCCGCGACCTCATCGACGTCTACGCCGCCTCCCACCGCTGGACCACCGCCGACCTGGAAGAATTCGGCCGTCGCCACGCCCGCCCCGACACCCTCTTCGGCCCCGCCGAACTCCAGGCCCGCCTGGTCGGCGCCGACTGGATCGACGACACCGAGTTCGCCGCGTACGGACTCGACGAACAAACCATCGCCGACCTGCGCACCTGGGCCCGCGCATGGTCCGATGCCATGGCGCGCCGGGCCGCGGCCGAGAACGCGTACGAGAAGGAGTACGGCGAAGCAGGATCCGTACAGGAAGATCCGTACGACAGTTTCGACCCGGACGAGTACGAGAACTGAGTTCCCCGCCCGTATAGCGTCGCCGAAGGCGCCCGTCCAGCAGCCACGCTCCTTCCGGCCCGCGATGCCTCGGCCCTTACAACCTTGGGAGCGATTGAGTTCGGGGCGTGCTGGCCTGGCGTGTTGGCTGGTGGGTGATCAGCAGGCGGCCTGCCGGGCGAGCACCAGTTCGGTGCTCGCCTTGCGGCGGGTCGCCCGCCGGGCGGAGCGGTCAGAGACCAGGGTGGCGATCGCGAGGTGGGTCTCGGCGTAGGTCTCGCGGCGGCCGGTGAACCGCTGCAGGGGCCGCCACTGCTTGTACTCGGCATTGGTGTGCTCCACGCAGATCCGCGCGGAGGACTGGCGGCGTCGCTGCTCGCGCCAGGCATGGTGCTCGCCCAGCGGCGCGTCGTCCTTCGGCTTCTTCGGCGGGGCGCTGACCTGGCCGGGGAACTCGTTGGCCAGGCCCCGGTAGCCCTCGTCGACTACAGCCTTGACCTTGGGGTGCCGGAGGAACTGCTCGGCGATGCCCTCGGTGCGCACGGCGGTCTGGTCGTGCATGCGGCCCGGCCGGACCACGCCGCTGAACAGGGTGCGACCCTGCGGGTCACTGAAGGTGGTGGTCTTGATGGTGTTCTGCTTCTTCTTGCCGGAGACGAACGCCTTGCGGCCGGGGCGGTGGGCGCGGGGGCGGCGGACCTGCACTTCGGTGCCGTCGATGCGCAGGTCAACGCCCTCCGTGCCGGCGTAGGCGAACAGATCCTCCAGCGTGCGCAGCCGCACCCCCGGCCGGTCCGGGACGGCGAAGCCGCGGGCCGCCAGCAGCGGGCGGACCTCGCGGATCGCTCCGGAGACGGTGGAGCGGTCCACTGCGTACAACTCGGCCAGAGCGGCGTGCGGGATCCCAAGCCGCAGGTGGACCAGCGTGACCAGGAGCCGGTCGACGAAGACCAGGCGCTGCTTGGGCCCGGCGCCGGCCGCCCGTCTCCGGGCTCCGCCACGCCGCTCGTGTAGCGCCGACTCCCGCGCGGCCTGCCATCGGGGCGCGAGTTCTTTGAGCAACTCGCCGAAGTGTGCGCGCGGGACCCCGGACAGGGCAGGATGGGAACAGGCCGCACGGGCCCAGGTAAACCTCACAACTTACCCAACCCGTAAGGCCGTTCTCATGTCACGGGCCAGTGCCACAGCACTCTTGATCGTTTACTGAGTGGAGCTTAGGCTCCTGTGCCCATGGAGATGGGGGAACCGGACCGCGGGCGGCGGGCATGGCGCGACGGGCTGGTCAGGCGTCGTGCAGCCGTGGCTCTGCTGGCCGGGGCGGCGGGGCTGGTCGTTCTAGGCACGGTGTTCGTCGTACTGCCGGGTGTGGTGGTCGACCACGATCTCGCCGGGGCGAGCGTCGCCGCACAGGATCGACTGAAGGCGGTGAACGATGTCCGTACGACGCTTCTGCAGGTGGTCGGCGGCCTGGTCGTGCTCTTCGGCGCGTACGCCACCTGGCGGCAACTGCGGGTGAGTCAGGACGGTTGCGCGCCACCCAGGAGGGCTACGTCACCGACCGATTCAGCCGGGCCGTCGACCAGCTCGGCAGCGACAAGCTGGATGTGCGCATCGGCGGGTTGCACGCGCTGTGGCGGATCGCGGAGCAGTCCGCCCGCGACCGGGAGGCCATCATCTCCATCCAGGCCGCGTATCTGCGTACGCACCTGCCCTGGCCACCCGCCGGGCCGGAATCACCGGCGGCAGACGTGCCTATCAACGACATCGCACCCCTGGAGACTCGCGCCGCCGACGCCCAGGTGGCGCTGACCGCGCTCGGCGTGCTGTGCCAGCACCGGGAGCAGTCCTGGGTCAATCTCAGCATCACCGACTTGCGCCGGGCCGACTGCGACGGACTCTGGTTCCCCGAGGTCAACTTCGACCGCGCTTGCATGGAGGCCGCAGGCCTGTACCACGCCAATCTGACCCAGGCGTCCCTGGTCTCGGTCAACCTGCGGCACGCCGACCTCACGACTGCGATTCTCCGCCGGGCTCGCTGCATTCTGGCCGACCTACGGGGCGCGAAGCTGGTCGAAACCGACTTGCGTGACGCCGACTTCACTGAGACCGACCTGCGCGAGGCGAACCTGCGCAAGGCCGTCGCCCACGGCGCGGTCTTCCAACGCGCCGATCTCCGCATGGCCGACTTGCGCGGCACCGACTTGCGCACCGCCAACCTTGTCGAAGCACGCCTGACCGGCGCCGTGGCCAGCGAGCGCACCCTCTGGCCCGCCGACTTCGACCACACGGCCGCCGGAGTCGTCGACACCGATGACCCCGGCCCCGAGCCCTCGCCCCTACTCCAGCCCCCGGGGATGACGTGGCAGGCGCCGCCGCTGCGGTCCACTCCCTGACCAAGACGCGCCGGTCAAGACAGCGGCGACCGCGACCCGCCTGACGGCACCACTCCTCCTCAGCGGCGTCCTGATCGCGCAGGGGCCCAGACCGCCAGGCAGATCCGGGAGCTGGTATCGCTCCCAAGGTCGTTATAGCAGCTGCATGCGGCTACTGCGGCCGCCGCGCCAGCTGCGGTCTCGTCGTAGATCGTGGGCGATCTTGCGGACGTGGGCGCCCGACCGTGCGAGACCGTCTGGCCTTTCTGCTGGCCGATCTGCCCGTGGAAGTGCTGGGCCGGATGCGTTCTGACCGCGTCCTGTTCTTTCCGCCGCCGCCCCAGCCCGCGGGCAAGCGGGGACGCAAGCCCCGGCATGGAGAGGGGTTCGTCTTCGAGGATCCGAGCACCCATCCTGTCCCGTCCCGCACCACGGTGAGCGACACCATGCACTACGGACAGGCCCTCGCTACCGCCTGGGACCGCCTGCACCCGCTGCTGACCCGGCGCTCGGCCTGGGCCGGCCACCTCGCCCAGCTGCCGGTCATCGAAGGCACCGTCATCCGTCTGCAGGTCGACCACCTGCGCGGCGACCGCAATCCCAAGCCGATCTGGCTGTGGTGGTCCGCCACCGGCGCCAGCGCCGCAGATGTGGACCGCCTCTGGCAGGCCTTCCTGCGCAGATTCGACCTGGAGCACACCTTCCGGATGGCGTCCCTTGTCGTGGTGTAGCCGATCACGGTTAGGGAGTGCGCCGGGGGCGTGTGCTGATGGGCTTTCGCTCCCTGCCCGTAAGGCGGGCCATCGTGCAACTCTCCGTAGTGAACGGGCAGTTCAACGCGGGAGGTGCAGGATGGCCCTGTCTCAGCATGACTTACTCCGGCTGCTTGAGTCACTACGTTCGGCGGACGGGCTCGAACTCGTCCGCAGTGTGGCTGAGCGGATGCTCCAGGAGCTGATCGAGGCCGAGGCCACGGCCCGGATCGGCGCGGAGTGGAACGAGCACACCGAGACGCGCACCGCGCTTCGCAACGGCCACCGCGACAAGACGCTCAGCACCCAGGCCGGCGACCTGGACCTCGCGATCCCCAAGCTGCGGTCGGGGAGCTTCTTCCCCGCGCTGCTGGAGCGACGACGACGCATCGACCAGGCCCTGTACGCGGTCATCATGGAGGCCTACGTCCACGGCGTGTCCACGCGGTCGGTCGACGATCTGGTCAAGGCCCTCGGCGCGGAGACCGGGATATCCAAGAGTGAGGTCTCGCGGATCTGCCAGGACCTGGACGGTCGGCTGACCGCGTTCCGTGCCCGGCCCCTGGACCACGTCCGCTTCCCGTACGTCTATCTGGACGCGACCTACTGCAAGGCAAGGGTCGAGCACCAGATCGTGTCCCGCGCCGTGGTGATCGCCACCGGGATCACCGAGGACGGCGGCCGCGAGGTGCTGGGCGATGGGGGTCCTCCCGCTCGAGCGAAGTCGAGAGTGGGGGAGGTCGGCGACAGTGAGACCGAGGTGTTCTGGACCGAGTTCCTGCGTCACCTGCGCGAACGCGGTCTGACCGGGGTCCGGCTCGTCATCGGCGACCACCACTTGGGACTGGTCAAAGCCATCCGCAAGGTCATGCTCGGGGCCGCCTACCAGCGCTGCAGGGTTCACTGGACCCGTAAAGAATCAACTCAGCGTATTTGTCGTCGAGATGGAGGCGAGCAGGGATTCGGCGGTGTGGTGTTTGAACGGGGCAGGTGGCAGGTGGAACCCATCCGCATCGAGGAGGGGACGGACGTCGCGGAAGGCGTTGCCGATGGTGCTCCGGTTCACCTGGAACAGTTCGGCCAGTACTTCGCCGGTGCAGACGCGGCGGTGGAACAAGACGGTTGCCAGGACACGTTCCGGGTCGGTGATCTTCTGGGCGAACACGCCGCCGCGGGTGCCCGGTTGGCGCGGTCTGCCGCGCTGGGTGTGACGGCGCCCCTCGACGAGGGCGGCCTGACGGGGTGCGAGGTGTTCGATGAGTTCCTGCAGGTCCGTGCGGCTCATCCCGGTCAGGGCCGGATCGCAGAGTTCTTCGGGCAGCGAGGTGCGGCTTCGGGCGGGAAGAGCCCCGGTGCTGAGGAACCCGATCAGTTGGCCCGGCTCGGTGAACAGCAGTGTTGTCGGTTCCACCTTGACCTTGTGGCCGTCCAGGAGGCGGCGGGTCTCGGTGATCACCGGGCTGATGACCCGGTCGGTGACCTCCAGCATCTCAGCCAGGACGCGTTGGGGACAGACCTGACGCAGGTAGAGGAGGGTCAGCAGGATGCGGTCGCGGCCGGTGAAGAGGGGCTTGCCGTGGTCGGCGGCCGCCTTGCGACGCGGTCCGCCCCGCTGCTGGAAGCAACGCCGCTCGCGCTCCGCCTCCTGGGCGGGGGCGAGCCGAGCTGCCACATTGTCGAGTTCGGTTGCGCTCATCCCGGTCAGGCGGGGGTCGTCCAGCAGGTCCAGGACTGTTCTGCGTCCCGGCACCGTTGCAGTCGGCCCGCTTCCGGGCGGCGCCGGCTCCGTGGTGGTCAGGGGCGCGGGGTGGAGCGTGTAGTTCCAGCTGCCGCGGGCCTTGTGGGGTTCCAGGGGCAGGGCTTTCATACGGGCCTTGCTGATGGCGACGCCGAGCGGGTAGGAGCGGGTGTCGAGCTCGGCCTGGACGCGCAGCCCGCTGCGGGTGGTGGTGGAGGCGATCGCGTTCACGATGACTTCGTGGCTGGTCAACGGCCTACCGCGCCAGTTCATAGTGATGTGGGAGAAGAGCCGGTGCTCGATCTTGTTCCACTTCGAGGTGCCGGGCGGAAAGTGGCAGACCGTGATCGCCAGCCCCGTTTCGGCGGCGAGCGCGGCCAGTTCCGCTTTCCAGGCGCGGTAGCGGTAGCTGTTGGAGCCGCCCGCGTCCGCGGTGATCAGCAGCCGGGTGGCGGCCGGGTAGTCGAGCTGGCCGCGGGCCTGCCACCAGCGGCGGATCGTGGCCACGGCGAAGGCAGAGGTGTTGTGATCGACTCCGACGCTGACCCATCCGGTGTCAGCGGCCAGGTCGTAGATGCCGTAGGGGATCGCGGTCTCGCCCTTGGGGCCGGTGAAGAAGCTGTGATCCTCGACCTGGACCGGCTCGCCCTTGGGCCGCCACTCGCGTCCAGTGTTCGGCAGTTGCCCGAGCATCTCCTTCTTCTTGGCGTCGACACTGATCACCGGCTCGCCCGCGGCCTGGAACTGCTTGACCTGATCGTTGATGTAGTGGAACTGCGCGTCCCGATCCGGATGCTGGTCTCCTTCCAGCGTCTTGGCGTTCGCCTGCAGGCTGAAGCCGTTCTCCCGCAGAAGCCGGCCGACAGTCACCGGCGAGACACGGTGCCCTCGCCTCGTGAGCTCCGCCGCGAGACGCCGCAATGACTTCGTCGTCCAGCGCAGCGGCGAAATCGGATCGCCGCGTTCGTCCGGCTCGACCAGGCTCAACAGGGCGGGCAGCAGCGCCGGATCCAGCTCGGTCGCGGTCTTGCGCCCACCGCCCGGCCTACGGATCCGACCCTCCGCCAGCAACTCGCCGCCCGCCTCCAACTCGAAGACGCCCTTGCGTACGGTGCTCTCGCTCGCCCCGGCGATCCTGGCCACGGCCCGCACCCCGCCGTGGCCCAGCAATCTCGCCTCAGTCGCGAGCGCGAGTCGACGCTGCCGCTCGTTCAGGTGGGGCAGCAACACCTCGAATCGAACAGCGAGTTGAGCCAGCACCGCGTCCTTGATCGCCATACCAGGTCAACGAGACCGGGCTCAGAAAGCAATACCTTGTTCGCGTACGGGTCCACTACGCCCGCAACCTGCTCAGCGTGATCAACAAGGAAGCGGCCGAGATGGCCGCCGCCACGATCCGCACGATCTTCGCCCAGCCCACCGCCGACGCGGTCCGCACTCAGCTCGACACCGTCGCCGACATGCTCGGCAAGCAGTTCCCCAAGGTCAAAGGCATGCTGCTGGAGGCGAAGGACGACCTGACCGCCTTCGCCGCCTTCCCGGAGCGACATTAGAAGAAGATCCAGTCCACCAACCCGCTGGAGCGGATCAACCGCGAGGTCAAGCGCCGCACCGACGTCGTCCAGGTCTTCCCCAATGACGACGCGCTCCTGCGGCTGGTCACCGCCGTGCTCTTCGAGCTACACGACGAATGGATCGCCTTCCCCCGCCGCTACCTGCCCGAGGGAAGCATGGACCAGCTCTACCCCTCCGAGCGCCCCGAAAGCACCCCCGCGCTACCCAACACCACCAACACGACCGCCGGATGATCGGCTACACCACGAGAAGGGACGCGACCCAGTGGCCGGCCCGCACAAGGTCATACACGGCCCCGCAGTCCATGTTGGGGCCTTGGGTCAAGGCCCCCCGGATGGACGGACGCCCCGACCCGGTCTCACGCGAACGGCCCCCGGCGAGTGCGCCAGGGGCCGTTCCCCGTCCCCCATGGGAGACGGATCTTCCCCATCAGGGCTAGCCAGAGCAAGTGGAGGCTAAGCAAGGCTAGATAGCGGGTCGGATAGAAGCAGGTAGGGACGCTGGCCGGGCTTTGCGTCGGCGCAACCGTTGATCCAGACGATCATACGTATCTTCTCGGCGGCGATCACCGACAGGGATGAGCCGTCGGTGAGACGTGTGAGAACGGGAGTACGCCGATTGCTGCGCAGTCGGTCCAGGAATTAGGCGCGGGTCGCGGTAACGGAGGCGAGGAAGTCGTTGCCGTCGAAGCCCTGGTCCCACAGGACGAGCATGTCCGGCCGCAGCAGGCGCGAGGCATAGCTGGTCTCGTTCTCGGCGGTGGGACCGAACACCGCGCCGAGCAAGGCTCGTGTGCCGGTCTCGACCAGCGTCATCAACTCCAGTGTGTGATAGCCGTGAGCGCTTGTGCGGGGTGGCCTGGATTGGGCCGACATTGGCGGTGTGATCCGGTTTGTCGAATACGAACGGATCAAGCCCACTTTCCCAAAGGCGTGCCGCCCTCGGGTGAAGTCAAAGTCCCCGGTCGCGGCAGTCACACAGCGATCATCCCAGTCGGATGCGCGCTCACCGACGATGTGCGAAGCTGGTCTACTTCGTCTCGTTCGGGTGGCTCGTGTGCACCTGCTCCAGGAAGACCGTGCGCTCGTGGACGTAGAACCAGATGCGCGCGGTGCCCTTCGCAGTCGGTTTGTGCTGCCACCGCTCATGGGTCGCGCCGCCACGCTCGATGACGCCGAGCTCACCCTTGAGCCGATAGTTCGTCGGCGTCGTGGACAGCGGCGTCCGCGTGAGGAAGTCCCAGGTCTCCGTCATGGAGTTGCGGATCGTCGCGACGAGGTCGCGCCATCCCTTCTGCGCGTCGGCTGTGGCGAAGCGGATCTCGTACTCGATCTTCTTCGGAGGGCGAGGAACCAGCTCGCCCTTCCTGGCGGCCGCCACGGCTACGGACGCTCCACGGTCTCATCGTCGTCGAACCACTCCAGACCGGCGCTGCCGCTGCTGAGCCCGGCCGCGACGGCCGTGGCCGTCTCCTTCCAGGAGGTCAGCTCTGCGATCGCGAGGTGCGGCTGGTCGGTGGCGAACGACGCGCGCGCCGCATCGACGAGGTCCTGCGCGCAGGACTCCCGGTCGGCCGGCGACAGCGCGAGCATCCAAGGAAAGGCCTTGGACATCCGCTCGGCGAGCGAGCCGCGGTCGTCGAGGGTGACGGTGATGAGCTGCGCGGCAAAGTTCAGCAAGCGGGCACGACCTTCGGCCTCGCGCTGCGACATCAGGACCAGAGCCTCGCCGTCGCGCCGGGTCACCGTCACGGGGTGGTCCTCGGCCTCGGCGAAGACCTCGGCGGAGTGCTTGCTCAGGTCCGAGGAGCGCCGAGTCGCCACGGGGAGGCCTGCTGCGATGGTCATGCATCCATAGTATTCGGAACGTATTCGGAAGTCCAGTGGAGGCCGCAGAGTGCGTGCGCCAGACTCGACCTCCGGATGCGGTCCGATGCCAGATCTCAGCCTTCCTTGATGCTTGAGTCAGACCCGAACTCACAGCCGGTCGATCGTCGAGATGGGGCGCGCACTTACAGAGCTGCTTACCTTGCGCCTGCCGAAAAACTCATCCGTCCTGGTGGGGGCTGGTGTACGGATGGTGTCGAGCGCGGGCGTTAGGGCGGGTGCTCTGGGCGCCTGGTGAGTGCCCCGGCAGGATGATCTGTCGTGCTGCTGCGACTGACCTATCTCGCTGTGACGAACGTGTTCGCCCTGCTGCGCCTGCTGGTGATGAGCGACCATGGCAAGGACATCGAGATCCTCGCGCTGCGTCATCAGAATCGGGGTACTGGAGCGCCAACTCGACGGCCGGAGAGACCGTCGACATTCCGGTGGCCATACAGGAAACCGCCGTTCGCAGGCGTAGTTCAGGCGCTGTCACCTGGCTGACGGCCCCCCTCATGCGGGGTCCTACGGGAGAGGTTGAGGGGAACCTGCTGCGTCGGCCCAGTGGTCGGGAACGAGCTTTTCGCTGTGGTGCCATCGGTGTACGACAGCTTCTTGAAACCACGGCGTCGGGAAGTCCACGTGGTCGCAGACGATGACCTGCAAGTCGGGGGCCAGGTCCTTGGCTACTTCGTCGATCAGCTTGAACAGCTCCTGTGCTGAGGGTCTGTTCGTTTCAGTGTGGTCGTCGCCATCTTGGCTGGTGGAGGGAAACTCACCCGCCGCCCCGGCCGCCGCCGAGCTGCTGACCCGGTTCGAGGCCCGCTACGGGTTCCCCCTCGTCGAGGGATACGGCCTGTCCGAAGGAACCTGCGGTTCCACCATCAACCCCGTCAACGGCCCTCGACGTGCCGGGACCGTGGGCCTTCCCTTCCCCGGCCAGGAGATCCGGATCCTCGGCGCCGACGGCAGCGAAGTGACGCTGGGCAAGGACGGAGAAGTCGCCGTGCGGGGCCCCAACGTCATGCGCGGCTATCTCGGCCGTCCGGACGAAACGGCCAGAGTCCTCGTCGACGGCTGGCTGCACACGGGCGATGTGGGCTATCTCGACGCCGAGGGCTATCTGACCCTGGTCGGGCGCTCGAAAGACATGATCATCCGTGGCGGGGAGAACATCTACCCCAAGGAGATCGAGGACGTGCTGGCAGGCGACCCGTCGGTGCTCGAGGCCGCCGTGATCGGCGTACCCGACGAAAAGTGGGGAGAGGTGGTGGTCGCCTACGTCCAGCCTCGGCCGGGGTCGACCGTCGAACCGTCGGCACTGAAGGCCCTCTGTGCGCGCAGCCTCACTGGCTACAAGCGCCCAACGGCGTTCTTCCTGGTGGAAGCCATCCCGAAGAACGCGGTCGGCAAGATCGACAAGGGCTCGTTGCGTGCCGGCCACGCTGCACTCTCAGCCCCGTCCTGATGATCAAGTGGATGAACGACGCGGTAAGCAGGTACCACGAGGCGAATCCAGGCACCAGCCAGCCGGACGCCCCCAAAACGCCGTCGCCGGTCAGCCGATCAGACGCAGCCCGTCCTCGAAGTCGACGCGGGCGAGGTCGGCGCGCGAGAGGATACCGAGCTTGGGATACACGTTGGCCAGGTGATGACCCACCGTACGAGGGCTGATCAGCAGCTGTGCTGCGATCTCCTTGTTGGTGAGCCCCTGCGCGGCCAGCCGTGCGACTCGCAGCTCCTGCGGCGTGAGGACAGCTGCGGTGTCCCGGGCCGGTGCGGAGTCGCGGCGCGGTTGCTGCCCCGTCAGCTCCTGTTCCGCCCGGGTGCGGGCAAGCAGCGGAACCGCGTCCAGTCGCCGGAAGGTCTCCGCGGCTTCGGCCAGCTGTGTCCGGGCGTCGGTACGGCGCCGGGCCCGCCGCAGCCACTCGCCGTACAGCAGGCGCGTCCGGGCGTAGNAACCGCGTCCAGTCGCCGGAAGGTCTCCGCGGCTTCGGCCAGCTGTGTCCGGGCGTCGGTACGGCGCCGGGCCCGCCGCAGCCACTCGCCGTACAGCAGGCGCGTCCGGGCGTAGTTGAAGGGCCGCGACCGGGCTCCGGGAACATCCAGCGCAAGCCGGAACTGCTTCTCCGCATCCGCCCCCGACGCCAACAGGGCATGGACCAGGTGCGTTGTGGAGATGGCCCACGCTGCGTCGGTCCGCTGGGCACACCGCCGCAGCAACTGCGCCTGGTCCTCGGCCGTCGCGCGCTGCCCTGCCTGGAGGGCGGCTTCGGCGGTGTCCGCCGCGGCGAGCAGCGCGATGGTGGGGTGCGCCGCGTGGTGCCCCGGCTCGGTCAGCCGGACCAGGCGGTCCAGCGCCTCCTCGGCCCGGCCGGCGACGAGCGCCGACATGCCAAGGCTCCACTGCGCTGAAGCGCTGAGGACGCGCACTTCGCGCGGCACCGACATTTCGATGGTCCGGGCGGCGAAGTCCGCGACGGTCCGCTCCTCGCCTCGCGCGGCCGCCAGCCATCCGAGAGAGCTGCGGCACTGCGACGCCAAGTGGTCGTCTCCGATCTCCTCGGCCACTTCGAGCCCCTGAAGGGCGTTCGCCTTGGCGAAGGTCCACGAGCCTTGCACGATGTCGAGCGCCGCGGTCTGGGCCAGCGCCTGGGCGAGGGCGGTCACCTGGTCCGTGTGCCGCAGCCTGTCGGTCTCGCGCTGAAGTGCCTCCCGCAGCACGTCCTCGATGCCCCAGACCATCCCCAGCACTGCCGGTGGCATCTGGAGCCAGGAAGTGCCGCTGAGCCGCGTGAGGATTTCAGCGCCGGGGACCACGCCCTGCTCGCGGTCATCAGCGTCCTCCTCTTGGTCCTCCGTCCACCATTGACGCAGCAGCGGCAGCAGATCGGCGTTCGGGAAGCCTCCCTGCCGGGTCCGCCGCTCGAGCCGTTGGAGCGCCTCGCGCTGAAGTCCGCTGTGACCAGTCGCCCAGGCTGCCCTCACCGCCATGTTTCCGAGATTGGACGCCTGCCCCGGATCGGCCACGCGCTCCATGTCCCCGGTCAGATGGCGGCTGGCGTTCTCCAGGTTCCCGTGCGCGAACTCGATCAGCCCGCGCAGTCCGTCGCTGTGACCCGCAGCGGTCGCTTCGGAGGACATTTCCTCGGCCCGGTCAAGCATTCCCCGCGCCACATCCACCTGCCCGGCCTCCCAAGCCGCCCTCGCCCCGTGGGCCAGCCGTCTGGCCGCGTCGTCCATGGCGGGAGACAGCGTCGCGGCACGCCGCAGGGCACGGCCCGCCGTGGCACAGGCGCCGCGTGCCCATGAACGGTGAGCCGACTCTTCGAGCAGCCGGGCCACCTCCTCGTCGGTTCTGCCTGCGGCCTGGATGGCGGCGGCCAGGTGCCAGGGCCGCAGTTCGCCGGCGTTCTCACCGGTCAGTACGGCGGCGAGCGCACGATGAACGGCCTGCCGGTCCGCGGGGGGCGCCTCCTCGTAGACCACCGCACCCATCAGCGGGTGCCGGAAGCAGATCCGCCCACCCGAGCGCATCGTGAGCAGGCCCGAGTGCAGGGCCTCCTCCCATGTTTCCGCGTCGAGGCCGAGCGCATCCCCGGCCTGGTACACGGTGTTGCGATCACTACGGTCATCGGCAGCGGTGAGAAGCAGGGCGATACGGGCAGGAGCGGACAACCTCTCGATCCGAGTGGCGAAGGCACGGCGCAGGCGGGGCCCGACGGCGATCCGTTCGTCGGCGAGAGGGAGCGCCGAGATGTCGCCGGCTGCCACGGATGCGGGCAGCTCCTGGAGTGCGAGCGGGTTGCCGGCTGCCGCGCGGACCGTACGGCGGATCACCGCTTCATCCGCGTGAGGAACGACGGCACGGGTGAGAAGCCCAGCGTTCTCGTCGTCCAGCCCACGGACCTCCATCGCCGGCAACTTCTCCCATGCTCCCTCGCCAGGGTCGTCGTGGCCGGTGCAAAGCATGGCCACGGACTCGTCGCGCAGTCGGCGAGCAACGAAGACCAGGCACTGGGCGGACGGCTCGTCCAGCCACTGGGCGTCGTCGGCGATGAGCAGCACCGGCCGCTCCCCGGCCAGTTCGCGGAGGAGCGTCAGTACGGCCACGCTGATCAGGAACCGGTCCGCCACATCGCTGCTGGTGCCGAGCGCCCCGTTCAATGCCCTGGCCTGCGGCTCCGGGAGCGTGCTGATCCGCTCCATCGCCGGCCAGAGCAGTTCGTGCAGGGCGGCGAACGCCAGCCGCGACTCAAGACGAGTTCCCCGGCACCTCATGATGGTGAAGTCCGCGGCAGCGGATTCGGCCACATATTCGAGCAAGGCGGTCTTGCCGATGCCGGGTTCTCCCCACAGCATCAGGGCTGTCGCGTCGCCCTGGCGAGCAGTGTCAAGGATCCGGTCAAGGGCCGCCTGCTCCTGGCGCCGTCCATAAAGGTCCATTGCCTTGAAAGCCTAATGGCTGGCTGCTGACGCCCGAGCACTCGAGATACCCGGGTAGCGAACTTCACCACTCCGTGACCGATACGGTGACAGATCCGCTTGCGGCTCGCTGTCCGTAGCGTCGGACGTGGTCAGCGCACTCGCGCGCACCGCGGGAGACGACAGGGCGACCGCGATCATCGAAACCGGAAGCAACGACAGGATGTGGGCGGATCCGGTGGTGCAGGGCTCAAAGGCACCCGTGCATCAGCAGCACATAAATGCGCGACCGGTCCAGCGCCTTCGTGAGTTTCCGACTGCCGCGTAAAACCCATTGCCCGCTATGGAACGGAGCCCCCATGAGCCAACCCAGCACGATCCGTCTCGAGCGCACCACCCCCCAGACCGCCAGGATCACGTTCGCGAATCCTCCTGTGAACCTCATGGTTCCAGCGGACGTCGTGGCGCTGCACGAAATCGTCCGCGGACTCGACGAGGACCCCGACATCCAGGTCGTCGTCTTCTCCAGCGAGATCCCCGACTTCTTCTTCAACCACTTCGAGGGCGACGTCGCCGACCTCCCCGCACCCCAGCACGAGGACGACGCGCCGGTCTGGACCGACATGGTCCTGCGGTTGAGCAAGGCTTCGTACGTCAGCATCGCGGCCATCCGTGGTCGCACCCGCGGCGCCGGCAACGAGCTGGCCCTCGCCTGCGACCTGCGGTACGCCAGTCGCGAGAAGGCATTTTTCGGCCACCCCGAGGTCGGCCTCGGAATCGTTCCCGGCGGAGGTGGAACCGAGCGACTCCCCCGCCTCATCGGCCGCGACCGCGCGCTCGAGGCGATCCTCGGCAGCGCCGACTACGACGCCGACGCGGCCGAGCGCTGGGGATGGGTCACGCGAGCCCTGCCCGACGCGGAACTCGACGCCTTCGTCGATGCGACGGTCGCTCGCCTCGCCTCCTTCGACCGGCAGGCATTGGCGACCGCCAAGGCACTGACCAACCGAGCGACACTGCCGCCGGACGCCGACCTGGTCACCAGCTACGGCGAGTTCGTGGACTCGCTGACCAACCCGGGATTCCTGGTTCGTCAGGCGGCGGTCGTCGCGCTGTTTGCCGACAAGGGTCTCGACGTCGAATACCAGTTGGGCGAGTACATCGGCCAGGCCAACCAGACCTCCTGATCACTTCTCGTGAATCTCTGGTCGGCTGGACGTGACCTGTACATGCGGAATAGCGCGTGCGGCGGCACTCACCTTCGCGCAACTCCGCGGAATTTCTGACCTCGCCAGCTACGGCGTTTCCGGATGCCCAGTTCACAGGAGGTCTCCGCGCTGACACGGCGGAATGGTCCAGCGCCACGAGGAGGACGACGTGCGGGTGCACAGCTACATGGCTCCGGACGACTGCCTGAAGGTCACCACCCAGCCGATCGCGACTCCGGGGCGCCGCATCGCGGTGACGCCCCGGTGGCTGTCAAGTACGCCAAAGGGCTTGGCAAGCCGCTGGACCGGATCGTCATTGCCCATGCGCAACCGGGTCACTTCCAGGACGAGCCGCTTCAACGTGCCCATTCACGCACCGCTGGCGCGTGTGAGCAGTTGGCTGCTCGAGGGGACCCGGACCCTGCCCGTGTTCCGGTCCGGCAGGAGACCACCGACGGTCTGCTGATCCTGCTGCTCGAGCACAGTGTGCTGTCCGG
Organism: Streptomyces sp. Q2; assembly: GCF_056820935.1. Lineage (NCBI taxonomy): Bacteria > Bacillati > Actinomycetota > Actinomycetes > Kitasatosporales > Streptomycetaceae > Streptomyces > Streptomyces sp. Q2. Next base: position 49,708 of record NZ_JBXEJE010000049.1, read on the forward strand.
CTACGGACGCCCGCGGGACCAGCATCCTTCGCCTGCCTCAGACACGTCCGGCTACCTGACCGTACCGGCCGACGACCGGCGTACCAACGACGACTGGCGTACCAACGACGACTGGCGCTCCTGGGAGAGCGCTGAACGAACTGCCCCAGTTTCCTGACTCCGTCGGGTCTGCGTCGCCCGGCGTGCCTTCCGGCTGTCGGTTCGATTTCTCATCTCACCAGCCAGACCTACCTGTTCAGAAGACAGACCTTCTGTCCGTTTTGGAATGAAGACCTCGCGAAGGGACCACCCACATGTCCGAGCAGGCGATCCCCACCACCGCACGCGCCTGGCACCTGGACACCCGCCCGGAGGGCTGGCCGACGGCGTCCGACTTCTCGCTGCGCGAGGTGGACCTCCCCGCGCCCGGCCCGGGACAACTCCTGGTCACCAACGAGTACCTCTCGGTCGACCCCTACATGCGCGGCCGGATGAGTGACAAGAAGTCCTACATCGAACCCTACGACGTGGACGCACCGATGGACGGTCCGGCGGTCGGCCGCGTGCTGGTGTCCCACGCCGAGGGATTCACGCCGGGCGACTATGTGGTCCACGCCCTCGGCTGGCGCGACCACGCGGTCCTCGACGCGGCGACCGCCCAGAAGGTGGACCCGAACCTCGCGCCGCTCACCGCCTACCTGGGTGTGCTGGGCATACCCGGCCTCACCGCGTACATCGGGCTCCATCGGTTCGCGAAGATCAAGGAGGGCGACACGGTCTTCGTCTCGGGCGCGGCAGGCGCCATCGGAACCCAGGTCGGCCAGATCGCCAAGCTGAAGGGCGCTAGCCGGGTGATCGGCAGCGCGGGCTCCGACGACAAGGTCAGGCTGCTCATCGAGGAGTACGGCTACGACGCGGCGTTCAACTACAAGAACGGGCCTGTCGCCGAGCAGTTGGCACAGGCGGCGCCGGACGGCATCGACGTCTTCTTCGACAACGTCGGGGGCGAGCACCTGGAAGCGGCGATCGGCGCTCTCAAACTGCACGCACGGATCGTGCTGTGCGGGATGGTCTCCCAGTACAACGACGAGAAGGTCGTGGGGCCGCGGAACCTGTGGAACCTGTCGGTGACGCGTTCCGACATTCTGGCGTTCATGGCGACCGAAGAGCTGGACCTCCAGCCGGACTTCGTCCGCGAGGTCGGCGGGTGGCTCGCCCAGGGCAAGCTCCGCTACCGCGAAACCGTGCGGGACGGCCTCGACAACACCTTGGACGCCTTCCTTGCCATGATGCGCGGCGAGAACGTCGGCAAGATGATCGTCAAGCTCTGAACACATCTTCGACGGACCGCGAGGACCGCCTGCCGTGCGTACGGCGGGTCCCTTCCGCGTCAGCCGCGGGCACGGTCGACCCGCCAGAGGCAGGGGTGCGCCTCTCCCCACAGATCGCTTGCGATCACCGACACTCCTACTTAATATTATGACCGTACTTCAATAGGCCCACTTCACCAGGAACTCACCATGGACCTCTCCACCAGCACCGCCCTCGTCACCGGAGCCAACCGTGGCTTCGGCCGCGCCCTCGCCGCCGAACTGCTCAGCCGCGGCGCCACCGTCTACGCCGGCGCCCGCAACCCCGACAAGGTCGACCTGCCCGGCGCCACGCCGATCGCACTCGACATCACCGACCCCGCCTCCATCGCGGCCGCAGCCAAGGCCACCGGCGACGTGACCCTCCTGGTCAACAACGCCGGATCCTCCACCAACGCCGACGTGCTGACCGCCGACCTGGAGGACATCAGCCTGGAGATGAACACCCACTACCTGGGCACCCTCTCCGTCGTCCGCGCCTTCGCACCCCAGATCACGGCGGGCGGCGGGGGAACGATCCTGAACATCCTCTCCGGCCTGTCCTGGGTCAGCTTCCCGCAGTTCGGCGCCTACTGCGCCGCCAAGTCCGCGGAGTGGTCGCTCACCAACACTCTGCGTCTGCAACTCGCCGACCAGCACATCCGCGTGGCCGGCCTGCACGTCGGCTACATGGACACCGACATGGTCCGAGCCGTCGACGCACCCAAATCCGACCCCGCCGACATCGCCCGGATCGCCATCGACGGCATCGCCGCCGACGCCTACGAGATCGTCGCGGACGACGCCTCCCGCCAGGCGCAGGCCGCCCTCGCCGGAGGCGTCTCCGTGCTCTACCCGCAGCTCCCCTAAGACAGGCACCCAGGAACCCGCACCGAGCCCGCTCGACGCCGATGCTCGCTGTCACCCCCATGCCGTCGCCCGCCGGCGCCCACGTCCATTGATCCGTCACCACATACGTCTGCCCAGGGAATGTAAGGAACGCCATGAAACAGCAACGGAAGCAACGGGGTGGGGGCGGCGGCGCCTTCTGGGCCGTGGCCATCACCAGCGCGGCGGGATTCATCACGGCCCTCGACAACCTGATCGTCACCACGTCCCTCCCCTCCATCCGCGAGGACCTCGGCGGCGGCCTCGAGGACCTCGAATGGACGGTGAGCGCCTACACCCTCACCTTCGCGGTCCTGCTCATGTTCGGCGCTTCCCTCGGTGACCGATTCGGGCGCCGGAGAATGTTCGCCATCGGGCTCGCGATCTTCACCACGGCCTCGGCCGGTGCCGCACTCGCACCCGGGATGGGCGAACTGATCGCCGCGCGTGCGGCGCAGGGCGTCGGGTCCGCGATCGTGACGCCGCTGACGCTCACCCTGCTGTCGGCCGCCGTCCCCGCCGAACGGCGCGGCGCGGCCCTGGGTGTCTGGGGAGCGGCCAGCGGTATCGCCGTCGCCACCGGACCGCTCATCGGCGGCGTACTCACCGAAAACCTCTCCTGGCAGTGGATCTTCTGGGTGAACGTACCCCTCGGTCTGGCGCTGATCCCGCTCGCCCTGCTACGGCTGAACGAGAGCCGCGGCCCGAACCCGACCCTCGACGTCGTCGGCACCGTTCTGGCCAGCGGCGGTCTGTTCGGCATCGTGTACGCCCTGGTGCGCGGCAACGCCGACGGCTGGACCAGCACCCCGGTGCTGGTCGGCTTCTTCGTCGGTGCCGCCATGCTCGTCGGCTTCGTCTTCTACGAACTGCGCGCAGAGAACCCGATGCTGCCGATGCGCCTGTTCCGCCACCGCTCCTTCAGCGCCATCAACGCCGCAAGCCTGCTGATGCTGCTGGGCATGTTCGGGTCGATCTTCCTGCTCAGCCAGTACCTGCAGACCGTCGGCGGCTACTCACCGATGCAAGCCGGCATACGGATGCTGCCCTGGACCGCCATGCCCATGATCGCCGGACCGCTGGCCGGGGCGCTGTCCGACCGCATCGGCGGCGCACCCGTCGTCACGGCGGGCATGACCCTCAACGCCACCGGCCTCGGACTGTGGGCACTCACCGTCAAGCCGCACGAGGCCTACTCCCACATGCTGCCCGCACTGATCGTCTGCGGCATCGGCCTGGGCATGTTCTTCGCCCCCAGCGCGAACCTCGTACTGAGCACCGTCCGCCCGGAGGAGCAGGGCATCGCCTCCGGCGCCAACAACGCGATCCGCGAAGTCGGCGGCGCCATCGGCGTCGCGACACTGGCCGCGGTCTTCTCAGCCCAGGGCGGCTACGGATCCGCGTCACAGTTCGTGGACGGGCTGATCCCGGCCCTGTGGGTCGGAGCCGGTGTCGTCGCCCTGGCAGCGGCTGTGGCCTTGTTCATGCCCTGGCAGCGCAAGGCCGACGGCCCGGCTGCCGGCCTTGCGGCAGGGAATGCGTCGGCCAGCGCCCCGGTCGCGACCTGAAGCCCGGACCGAGGGGCGGCCCAGCCGGTTACGGCGGGGCCGCCCCTCAGCTGTCATGCCCTGCCCCCTCCAGGCTCGTTCGTCGAGGTCATCACACCGTGGTCATCACGCCGTGGGTCGAAGCCTCTCGGACAGGGCGCCCCTCAGATCGGCGCTCGCGCCTCTGAGGGGGCACCGCTTTCGTCACCGTGGGGCTCACCGACTCGTCCTGCTGGCCAGGAAAGGCCGCAGATGCGCCAGCAACGCCTCCGGTTGAGGACGAGCACTGATGGCCACCCCGATCCGCACCATCTCCGGCGCCCACGGCGTGACGGTGCGGTCCCGACAGCGAATCAACCTCTCCCGGCGCCCCTCCCGCGTAGCGAGCCCTCGAACGCGACGCACCGCACGAGGCCACCGCCTCCGGGGCACGCCGGCCACCGGCCGGGCCTCGCACCATGGCGTCACGGACATCCTCGCGCGGCATCTCGAAGACGTTCGACAGCACAATCGCCCGCACGCGGGGTCCCGACCAAGGGGGGAGGGCTGCCGTACAGGCGGATATGCGAGCCGGTGGCGACCACCGATCACCCAACGAACAGGCATCAACACCGTAGGATTGTTACATTACGTTCGAAATAAGATGTTGTGAGGGAGCGGGCTGAGGGCGAGCGGCCCTCCTGCACAGCGAAGGAGTACGGGGTGCGATACGGGAAAGAGCAGAAACCGTTGACCAGGCAGCGCATCATCGAGACGGCCGGACGCCGGCTCAAGCGGGACGGCATCGACGGCTCGAGCGTCTCGACGCTCATGAAGGACGTAGGGCTGACCAACGGCGCCTTCTATACGCACTTCACGCCCAAGGACGAGCTCGTCGCCACCGCGGTCGCCGACCAACTGCGTACACAGAACGTGAACATCGTCGCGCACGCGGCACCCGGCCGCGACGGACTCGAACAGATCGTGCGGTGGCACCTGTCCGCCCAGCACCGCAACAGCCCTGACGACGGCTGCCCGTCCGCCGCCCTGTTCGACGAGATCGGGCGCTGCACCGATCCCATCAGGCAGGCCTACACAGACGGCGTACTGATCGTCGTCGACGGCATCGCCGTCCGCCTGGCACACAGCGATCCACACTCGGCCCGCACCAGGGCACTGAGCGCCTACGCCATGATGGCCGGGACTCCGCAGCTCTCCCGGGCGCTCGCCGACGAGCAGCTTGCCGATGAACTCCTCGAGGAGGGCATCCGTAACACCCTCGATCTGCTGGACGTGACGAATGAGCCCGCCAGAAGGGCCTTCAACTGACGCGCCCTCCTTCGCGGCAGCAGCTGGTCGCCAGTAAGCACGACATGTTCGAGCGTCACCACACAGGGCCCCGAGCGATTCCCGATCCGAGACCCCGCCTCGCCGACCGGCGCCGCGCCCGCCACGAGACATGGCGCACGCGACAGAACAGAAGGACCCCTCTTGCGCCTCACCGACTGGACACTTAGAATGATGACCGTAATTTAATGGGTAGAGCCCGGCGTCATCACTCGCAGCCATGACGTCAGGCGAGGCTCCCCCGAAGAGCTCTGCCAACGACGCGAGCCCGAGCACTGCACCGGGTGCGCCTGACGCGTGCTCGCCACCTCGGGGCTGCCGCCCCACTGCCAGCCATGAACGAGCCGCGAAGGGCGTGCGAAGGGCGACCAGTTCGTCGCAGGTCCCCTTTCATCCGGTAACGAGACCGCTCTGACACCCCTATCAGAAGGACCTGGACATGAGCGCACCGCGGAACTCCCCATCCGCCTCACGATCGGCATACAAGAACGCGCCGACCCACTCCGTGGCGGTCGACGGGGTGGACTTCGCCTATCGGGAGCTCGGCCCCGAGGGCGGCGTGCCGTTGATCCTCCTGGTTCACATGGCCGGAAACCTGGACAACTGGGATCCCCGCATCGTCGACGGGCTCGCCGCGGAACGCCGAGTGATCACCTTTGGAAACCGCGGGGTGGGCCGGTCGGGCGGCTCCACGCCTGACACGATCGAAGCGATGGCCCACGACGCTGTGCGGTTCATCCGTGCCCTTGGCCTCGACCACGTCGATGTGTTCGGTCTGTCGATGGGCGGGTTCGTCGCGCAGGTCGTCGCGGAAGAAGAACCGCGCCTCGTCCGCAAGCTCATCCTCGCGGGCACGGGCCCCGCCGGCGGCGTTGGCATCGACAAGGTCCCGGCAGTTGCCATCAGGGCGACGATCAAAGGCAACCTGACCCGTCGGGACCCGTTGCTCTCCCTCTTCTTCACCGACACCGCAGGCGGGCGACGGGCAGGACGCGCCTTGCTCAAACGGCTGAAGGAGCGCACGGACGACCGGGACAAGGACATCTCACTGCTGACCGTCCGTGCCCAGATGAAGGCCGTCAAACGATGGGGCCGCCAGGCACCGACGAACCTGTCGATGATTCGCCAACCGGCCCTCGTGGCGAACGGTGAGAACGACCGGATGGTACCCAGCCAGAACACACTCGACCTGGCCGCGCGTCTACCCAAGAGCGAACTTGTGCCCCCCTACCCGGACGCCGGCCACGGGGCGGTCTTCCAGTACCACGAGGACTTCGTCACCAGGGCACTTGCGTTTCTCGGGTCCTGAGTTTGATCGATGCCGCCGGAGCGAGCCTCACCCGGACCACGGGCGCGAAGGGATCTCCGGCCGATCTCGCACCGGCGGCACTTCATGAGGGAGTCCAGAAATTGACGTATGACCGTAATAGCATGACCGTTCGGTATTGAGGTGCCAGGGGACCTCCCACCTCTCAACCTCTGGGCCGCCACATCAACGCCTACAGAAACGAGGCCTCCGTGCGTGATCTCCCGTTCCAGTCAGCCGCGGACCAGCTGAGCGCGCTGGCCTCGGGGAAGGTGTCGAGTGAGGAACTGCTCGATGCCTATCTGAGCCGCATCGACGCCCACAACGGGACGCTGAACGCGATCGTCACCCTTGATGTCGAACGGGCGCGGAGCGCGGCCAGGGACGCCGACGCTAAACGCGCGAGCGGGGCGGAACTCGGCCCGCTGCACGGTCTACCGATCACGCTGAAGGACAGCTACGAGACCGCTGGTCTACGGACCGTCTGTGGTCGGCCCCACCTCAAGGACTACGTGCCCGAGCAGGACGCCGAGGCGGTACGAAGGCTCCGTGCCGCAGGTGCGGTGATCATCGGTAAGACCAACATGCCCGGCGGGAACCAGGACGTCCAGGCGGACAACCCGGTGTTCGGACCGACGCTGAACCCGTGGAACACCGCACGCACGTCCGGAGGCTCCGCAGGGGGCGGCGCCGTGGCTACGGCCGCGGGGCTGACCGCTTTCGACTTCGGCTCGGAGATCGGCGGATCCACCCGGATCCCAGCACACTTCAACGGCCTCTACGGACACAAGGCGACCTGGCGGTCCATCCCGCTCATCGGCCACGTACCGGGCGGACCCGGTGTCGGGCGGTGGGGGGAGATCGACCTCGCGTGTGCGGGCGCCCAGGTACGTGAGGCGCGCGACCTTGTCCCGATCCTCCACGCTACGGTGGGACCGCCCGAGCGCGACGGCGGTTTCAGCTACACCCTCGCACCTCCCAGGGCGAGCGAGCTGGACGGCTTCCGGATCGCGGTGTGGCCCGAGGACCCCTCGTGCCCTGTCGACCACGACGTCGCCACGGCGATGGACGACGCCCTGAACGCCCTCAAAGCGGCCGGCGCGAAGGTCGAGGTGCGGCCCTCCGGCCTACCGGGCGACATGGCGACCAGTCATGACATCTTCCTTCGCCTGCTGTTCGGTGCGTTCACCTACGACCGGTCCGGACTGACGGCGGCCTCCAACACGGCGCTGCTCGCGCGTCTCGCCCAGCAACCGCGTGGAGAGGCTCTCTACGCCCTGCGCGGGACCCTCCAGTCCCACTACAGCTGGCTCCAGGCGGACGTGGCACGCCATGAGCTGCGGCAGCGGTGGACCGAGTTCTTCCGGGACTTCGATGTCCTCCTGATGCCCGTCACACCGACCACGGCACCGCCTCATCACAACAAACCGATCGACAGATTCGGACGGCGGATCCAGGTCGACGGGCGGTCCCGCCCGTACTGGGACCAGGTCAAGTGGAGCGCCATCGCCAACGTGGCCGGGTCTCCGGCGACGACCGTTCCCGTCCGAACCGGCCGGGACGGTCTGCCTGTCGGACTCCAGGTGATGGGTCCGAGCGGCGGCGACCTGACCACCATCAAGTTCGCCGAGCTCCTGGGCCGGGAACTCGAGGGCTACCAGCCCCCTCCGGCCTTCATGTGACGATCCGACCGCACTGCCCCAAACCCGCCCCCGGCTGACGCCGACCGCACCGAAGAAGAGCCCGGATGAATACGCTGGACACGTCCCTCACTCTCCCGAACGGCCAGATACTGGCCAACCGCCTGATGAAGTCGGCGCTCAGCGAGTCGCTGGGAAACAGGACCAACGCACCCGACGAACGGCTCGGCCGTCTGTACTCCACATGGAGTCGAGGCGGCTACGGCCTCATGATCACCGGCAACGTCATGGTCGATCGCGCACAGCTTGGTGAACCGGGCAACATCGTCATCGAGGACGAGCGTGATCTCGGCGCGCTCTCACGCTGGGCCAAGTCGGCCCAGGACTCGGGCGGTGCGATCTGGGCACAGCTCAACCACCCCGGGCGACAGGCCAACCCATTGGCACTCGGACACACACCGGTGGCCCCCAGCCCGATCCCGCCGAAACTGCCCGGGGCCACGACGCCGCGTGAACTGCGACCGGCAGAGATCGAGGAGATCATCGAGCGCTTCGCCACGGCCGCGGCCGTGTGCGAGACAGCCGGCTTCAACGGCGTACAGGTGCAAGGGGCCCACGGGTATCTCATCTCGCAGTTCCTGTCACCGCTGTCGAACCGGCGCGACGACGGCTGGGGCGGCGATCTCCAGGGGCGGATGCGTTTCGGCCTTGAGGTCGTCCGCCGCATCCGCGGCCGCGTCAGGCCCGGCTTCGCGGTGGGCATCAAACTCAACTCGGCGGACTTCCAGCGGGGCGGATTCACCGAGGACGAGTCCCAGGCCGTGCTGGCCGCGCTCGCCCGCGAAGGCATCGACCTCATCGAAGTCAGCGGCGGTACTTACGAGTCCATGGCGATGAGCGGCTCGGCGGCCCCCAGCACCAGGGCACGCGAGGCGTACTTCTTGGAATACGCCGGCACCGTTCGCAAGCTCGTGGGCGACATCCCCCTCGCCGTCACAGGCGGATTCCGCACCCGCGATGCCATGCAGCGTGCCGTACAGGCCGGCGAATGCGACGTGGTCGGCATCGGCCGGCCGGCGATCACCACGCCGGACGCAGCCCGGCGCATCCTCGAAGGGCGGACCGAGGCAATCACCGCACACCAGGTGCGCTACGGCATGAGAACCCTGTTGGGCAAGATCGCCGACCTCAAGTCCCTGGACGGGGTACTGGACATCAGCTGGCACACCGACCAGATACATCGCCTCGGCAACGGCCTGCACCCCGACCTGAATCGCGGCAGGCTTGCAGCCACCGTCGCGATGGTCCGGCGAAACGGACGCACCTCGTTCCGCGCCAAGCGAGGCGGGTCATGAGTGCCTGCACCTTCAACGGGCCGGAGCCCACGCTGAGCCTGCCTCGGGAAGGGATTACGGCTCGTCGTCGGGGCGTCTGACGATCTCCACCGCAGGCGGAGCTTCTCGGCTGCCCAGTCGATCAGGCGCCCGGCACAACCGGCGTCCGCCCACACCAGGCGGATCGAGGAGTACTTCGCGCGCAGCCGCTCCCACAGCCTGACGACGGCGTCGCGGGTCTTGCACGCTCGCCGCTGTCAGCGCGACGGCCAGGACCAAACCGAGGCAGTCAGGCTCAGGTCCCGTATATGCGCGAAGCGTTGCACGATGCCCGCGACATTGATCACACCGTCGACCTCCCGTGTGCTGTGGCGATCTCGCCGGGCAGCTTCCGGGCCGCCGGGGCGGCGGCGTTCAGAACGTGGGCAGTGTGCAGGCGCTCCGCCGCGGCCGCGTGCCGGCCGTCTCGGCCGGCCCTCTCTCACTGAGGTCGAGGACATCTACGCGCTCGCCTCGGGAGATGAGTCCGAACGCCACTTCCTGCCCGATCCCGTTGCCGCCGCCGTGAGGACGACCTCTCCGCGATCTGCCTTCCCTTTCGGTCGGCCTCACAGTGCGCCTTCCAGCGCCCGTGCCTGCCGGCGCCAGAACTCCCGCGAGACTTCGGCCTTGGGAAAAACGAGGTCGAAGGCGTGGAAAGCGCCGGGTATGACGTCGAGGTCGCAGGGGACGCCGCTGTCACTCAGCCGACGCGCGTACTCGACGTCTTCGTCGTGGAAGAGATCGAGGGTGCCGACGCCGATCCAGGCCGGAGGGAGACCGGTGAGATCCTCACGGCGGGCAGCGGCCGCGTACGGGGAGACGTCAGGGCCCGCGACGGCGTCGCCAAGGTAGGACGACCAGCCGTACCGGTTGCTCTTGGGCGTCCAGACGCGCACCTTGAGGGTGCCCAGGTCGGTTCTCGTCGTCGTGCGGTCGTCCAGCATGGGGTAGAGGAGCAGTTGGAACACCGGGCGGACCTCGGCCCGGTCATGGGCGACCAGCGCGAGGGCGGCGGCGATTCCGCCGCCTGCGCTGGCACCGCCGATCGCGATGCGATCGGCGTCGATGTGCAGTTCGCCCGCACGCTCGGCCAGTCCGCGCAGTGCGGCGTAGGCGTCCTCGACTGCGGCGGGCGCGGGATGGTCCGGCCCCAGTCGATAGCGAACCGCGGCGACGGTGATGCCGAGCTCGCGGGCGAAGGCGATGTTCGTACGGTCGTCCTGCTCGGGTGCGCCGAAGATCAGCCCGCCTCCGTGGATCCAGAGCAGCGCCGGAGCCGCTGCCTTCAAGCCCGTCGGCTGGAAGACGCGGAGCGAGACGGACGGCGCGTCCTTCGGGCCTGGCACGACGATCTCCTGGACCGTGACGTCCGGCCCTGGATCGGTCGAGCGCCACTTCACGCTCCGCACGAGGCGCGACGACAGACGCCCAGCGGACACTTTGGGGATGAAGCGACCTCGTTTGAGATCGGGGTGGAAGGTACTCATCGGATCCTCGCTTTCCCCTCATCGAGGGTGTACGGAGTCAGCCGGCCACCCGGCGGGTGGCCGGCTTCGAGTGGTGGGACGGTTACAGCGACGCGAGGTCACCGGCGAGGCCGACCCCTGAACTCCGGGCGGCTTCGCCGGCCGGTCTCCGACCCCACCATTCAATGCTTGCCCTTGCCCAGATGGGTCTCGAACCAACGGGCGGCGGCGTCGGTGACAAGGTCCCGGGAAAGGTGAGGCCAGAACACCCCATAGTGTCCCCCGGAGATCATCACGAGCTCCTTGGGCTCAAGGGCCGCGTCGTAGGCTTCCAGAGCGAGCGAGGGCGGAGTGGTCTTGTCGTCGCCGGCGACGATCATCATCAGGGGCGTCGGGCTGATGCGGCGCATGAACGGACGCACGTCATATGCCAGCGCCCGTCCAGTCGATCGGATGGTGACACTGTTGATCCATCCTTCCGCGGGCCCTTCGGGACCGCCCACGAGGTACTCGTAGTCCGCCGCGTCCTCGAACAGGACGGGGTGGTCAGCGGGATCGGTCGGCATCCGCACCAGCTGGATACGGCCGGGCTCCTCACCCTTGAGCCTTCCTTGCCTGTCCTTGTCCATGTTTTCGTTGATCGCGGCGAGTGCACCTTCACCGTTTCCCAGCACGAACTGGTCGTAACCGGAGATGAAGGGCACCTGGCTGACGACAGCTTTCACCCGGCGGTCCATGGCGGCCACGACGAGCACCATTGCCCCGCTGTAGCTTGAGCCCCACAGGCCGATGCGGTCGCTGTCGAGCGCCGGATGCTGCTCCACGAAGGACAGGGCCATCTGCAAGTCCCGCTCCTGTGTGACAGGATCGACGTCCTGGCGCGGCTCCCCGTCGCTGCTGCCGCACGTCCGCTGGTCGTAGAGCAGGACTCCGAACCCCCGAGCGACGAAGGCGTCAGCGACGGTTTCGAGGCGGGTGATCGACGAGGAGAATCCAGGGGTCATCACGATGGCGGGATGCGGACCCTCGGAGTCCGGGGTCATCACCCAGCCACGCAGGATGACCCCGTTGTCGGCGCGAAACTCGATGTCTTCCTTCACCGACGTGGCCGCAGCTTGCTTCTTCTGACTCATGTGCCATACCTCCGATATTACGATCGTAATTCCATTGATTCGGCAGCGTCAAGTGCGCTGTCGACGTGTTGGGCGAGCGCCTCGCACCGTGGCGGGCCGGGAAGATCATCCGCGAGGCCGTCCCGAACGGCCGCCTTCACCTGCTGTCCAGCGTCGACCACCTCGTCAACTTCGAGGAACCGGACGTCCGGACGTGCTGACGGCGAAGCTTCGTGACCCGGCGCCCAGTTGTGATATTGGCTGGCGCTTCCACGTCAGCGCCCGACGCGTCCAGCCAGAACTTGCCCGGATCTTCTGGACTCCGGTCGCAGACGTCCGCGAGCACGCCCATCGGGCACCACTCCTTTGACGGCCGCTTGCGTGCGTGCCGATGTGTCGGGCGGGCAGTCCCAGCCAGTTTGGGAAGGGACGTCATGCGGACAGGTCAAGGAGAACCTTGCCGACGGTGGTTCTGGCCTCCACTGCCTTGTGGGCATCCGCGATTCGCTCCAGCGGATAGTGATGGAAGGGCAGCCCTCTGGCTTCGCCCCCGCCGATCACCCCGGCTGCCAGGGCCCTGTCGATGGATGCGACGGCGTCGTCGAGAACGGCGTCGGTCATCTTGTACAGCAGCACGAAGTGCCAGGTGACGCTCAAGGTCATCTGGGATCGGACCGGCATGACGATGTCGTCGCCGCCATTGTTGGCGTAGACGACGACCAGCCCGTGCGGCGCGAGGACCGCGAGATCCAGGCCGACGTTGGTGGACGGCGAGACCTCGACGACGACGTCCACCCCGTCCGGCGCGAGCCGCCGTATCTCGGCGCCGGCGTCCTGCGTGCGGTAGTTCACCACCATCCGGGCGCCGGCGGCCCTCGCAAGGCGGGCCTTGGCTTCAGTGCTGACGGTCGTGATCACGCTCGCACCAGCCCACGTCGCCAACTGGATCGCGGCATTGCCGACGGCGCCGGCTCCCCCCGCGACCAGAACGGTGACCCCTGCGAGCACCCCCGGTCCGAGCTGAGTCGGGCCTCCGGCACGGAGAGTCAGCGCGTGGTGAGCCGTGATGAAGGGGACCCCGAGGCCGGCGCCCAACTCCAGGGAGGCCGTGTCGGGCAGCGGGCGGACCAGTCGGGCCGGAACCGTGGCGTACTCCTGCGCTGTCCCCTCCAGGCGCTTGAAGGCAACGAGCCACAACCACACCCTGTCCCCCGGCACGAGGCCCTCGACCCCGGGGCCGACCGCGTCCACGATCCCGGAGCCGTCTAGGTGCGGAACCTGAACCTTCCCGTCGGGGATCGGCATGTGGAGACCGCCGATGCGGGTCTTCCAGTCGGTCGGGTTGACGCCTGAGTAGAGGATCCTCACCCGAACCTCACCTGCGCCCGGATCGCGTAGGGGGAGGTCGACGATGCGGAGCACATCGCGATCTCCTGCGGTTGCGTAACCTGCGGCTCTGATCTTCATCACTCCTTTTCTCGTGGATCTTCAGAGACCGACCGGACTGACGGAACGGTCTAAGTCCTTGCCGGAACTATCGGAAGGCGTAGAAAGGATTTGTTCTCGCCCCCCAGGTGAATCGAAGTACGTCCGCTGAAGACGGACGATGGGCGATCCGACGGATCGTTGTGCAGGAATGGCCCCGACCCCTGCATTGCATTCTTGAAGTTCGAGAGTCGGGTCTCCGGCGCCGAGTCGTAAAACCAGTCGGAACCCCGCAGGGTCAAGCTGAGGCTCCAACCCGGTGGGAGGACCACGCTGGTGGGCCACAGTTCGACATCGAGTCGGTAGATCTCGTAAGGGATGACCTCGGATGCACGCTCATGTGAATGGAACGGCCGGTACGGCTCGCTAAGACGCTCGTCGAGCTCCCGGTGCGACATTCGCAACCACCCCTTCGTCACCGCGCTGAAGGGATCGATAGCACCTTGGAACACGTGCTCATTCCCAGCTGGGTCAAAGGCACGCAGCACTGCGAAGATGTCCGCGTCCGTGGAGGTGGTGGATACGAAGAGCCGGCAGGCTACCGGTCCCGTGATCTCGGTGGTCTCCGTCATCGGTTCGGTGGTCCAGGAGACACCCTCGCCATTGGCGTCAAAGGAAACTACTGATTCAGTGGCGACACCGGGGTGAATTCGATCGATGTCCAGTTGTAGATCGGTCCAGGTCGTCCCTGGAAGTGGCCATGCGTCTTCGTGTCGCACCTCCGTCGTTCCATCGACATGCCGAACCTTCATTTGAACGCGGGGCTGTTTGTCCCAGCCGTTGTCTTCACCCTTGAGGAAGTGATCGAAGAACCGGCGCTGAAGGTCGACTCCATAGTCGGTGTAGAACTCCACCCAATGTTCACCGTCATGGATCTCAAGCCATTTCTGCGTCGAAGACGCCCTGCAAAAGCCTTCGATGTTGCCGCGAAGGTGCAGTCCCTGCCCTCCCCAGTTGCCGGCGGACAACAGCGGCACATCAATTTGGGAAAAATCGGCCTGGCGCTCAAAGTAGGCGTCGATGAACTCGTTGTCACGGTGGAACTTCGGCAGGTCAGCCCGGTTCGCTGCGAGTTCGGATTCACCCATCGTCTGATCGCCGCAGACCAGCTCACCGGTGGCGGCGCTCCGCGGTCCCGCCTCCCCTCGTCCGTGCTGGACCGACAGCACCTGCATCTCGTACCAGTTCAGGAGCATCGTGCTCAGAACGCCGCCGTGGCGTGCACCTTCTCTGTAGAAGTCGGAGGCGCCCTCCCACACGCAGATCGCTGCGAGAGACTCTGGCTTCAGCGCGGCCACCCGCCACTGGTTCATCCCGTAATAGGAGATTCCGTTCAGGCCAACCTTGCCGTTGCTCCACGCCTGTCGGCCCGCCCATTCGATGCATTCACGAAAGTCCTCGGTCTCTCGTGCGGAAAACGGGTCCAGAAAGCCAGGCGACCGGCCGGCACCACGAGAGTCCACGCGAACGACGACGTAGCCATGGGGAACCCACTTCTCTGGGTCCGCTACCTCCCAGCACTGGTGAACGTTGGTCGATCCAGTCACCGTGTCCGGATGTTCCTCAGCCATCTTTTTCCATGCCGTAGGGTACCCGTCGGCGAACGCAAGACCTTTCCCGTACGGCCCGTAGGTCATGAGCGTTGGATGCGCCAAGCCGTCATCCGGGCGGAAGAGGTCAGCTCGCAGAACGATGCCATCGTTCATTTCGATCGGCACGTCTCGTTCGACAACCATCACCTTCGCCGATTCTTCTCGAGTATCCACGTCAGCCTCCAGTTCTTTCGCCTGCTCCCGGGAACTCACCCACATCGACGGTTCCCGCTCGCCGGGCACGGGTGATGCGGATTCACTGCATTCAGCCGTTGACACACTCAATCGAGACATCTTCACGGTTACATTGCGCCTTGGATCTCCGTGATCACCAGGACGAGAGAAATCGTCAACTTCGAGCGAAGTGAAGTCGGCCGGTGAGGTCGCCGCAGTGCGTTGCGGTACAAGCACGGTCGCGATCATCGCCGCGGAGGCGTCGGCGCGGCGGATTTAGCGGTGGGAGGCTGCTAAGGCAGTTGTGAGTCTGCTCATCTTGCCTGCCCTTCTGAACGGGCCCTTCAGGAGGACATCCGCGCGATTGGCCGCGCCACATCGAGGTCAGACCAGAATGCCGCGACGGAACGACCCGATGACATGTGCTCGCTCACACTGTCAGTCGCCTGCAATGTGGCTCCGAACATAGGATCGCTCGCGCCGCCCTCCGAGACTGAATGCCCGAGGCATCGAGCAGGCGCGCCGATGTCTCCCGCAACCGGGGAGGTCGACGTATGCGCGCACCCAAGTCCCGTCAGGCAGTCGTCGTCGGAGGATCGATCGGCGGTCTCACCACTGCGCTGCTGCTGCGCGACCTCGGCTGGGACGTCGACGTATTCGAGCGATCGACCCGCGACGACGCCCGCGGCGGCGGCATCGTGCTGCAGCCGGACACGATCCGCTGGTTCACCGAACGCAGTACGCAGGCGCTGGAGAGCCTCACTACCTCTACAGATCTCGTCCAGTACCTGGGCGGTAACAATCACATAGTCCACCGCGAGTACGCGGAGTGGTCCTACAGCTCCTGGGCGACCCTCCACTCGGCGCTGCTGCGGGATTTCGGGGCCGACCGTTACAGGCGCGGACACCGCGCTGCAGCGGTCGCCCAGGACGCGTCGACGGCGACCGTCGAGTTCGACAACGGCAGCACTGCAACCGGCGACCTCGTGGTGTTCGCCGACGGGGTGAACTCAGTGGGCCGGCAGTACGTAGCACCGAACACACCCATCCGGTACTCCGGATACATCGGGTGGCGCGGTCTAGTGCCTGAGCGTCTGTTGAGCAGCGCAACGAGTGCAGTTCTCGAGGACTCCGTGACCTACGTCGTTATGCCGGGCTCACACATCGTGATGTATCCCGTGCCCAACGCGATCACGGGTGGCAGAACCGACAGGCTTATGAACTTCGTCTGGTATCGCAACGTTCCGTCGGGAATACGACTCGATGAGTTCGTCGGGGGCGCGTCCGACGGGGTTCTGTCTTTGCCTCCGGACCAGGTACCTCACGTCGAGGTCGAACGGATGCAGACTGACGCGGCTCGTGACCTACCGCCAGCAGCGGCTGAGGTTGTTGCGCGCTGCGACGCTCCGTACGTCCAGGTCGTCAGCGACATTCGCGCGGCACAGATGGTTCGAGGCAGAGTCGCGATACTAGGTGACGCCGCGTGCGCCGCCCGCCCGCACGCGGCGGCCGGCACCGCCAAGGCCGCCGCCGACGCGTGGAATCTGGCCACGGCAATCGACAAGACGGGTGGCGACCTGAACCGAGCCCTTCGGGTCTGGGAGCCGGTTCAGCTCGCCCTGAGTGCTCAGCTTGAGTCACGTGTCCAGGCCATGGGCGAGCGTTCACAGTTCGGCAACTCCTGGCGCCCAGGCGACCCCGAACTCCGGTTTGGTCTCTACGGGCCCGGCGTCTGACGGAGGAAGCATCATGAGTGAGATGTCCCGGGCCGATCGAAAAGCGCCCATCACGAGCAGCCTTGATCTGCCGCTGGCAGGCAAACTGATCGGAAGCGACTTCGCCGGCTGGACTGACGAGCTGGTCGACGAGTTCCGCGTTCACGCGCAGGACGGACATGTGGGTTCACGTCTGCTCAGCGAAGACCCCCGTGTCCGGGTTTGGGAGATTCGACTGGCACCGGGCGAACGATGGCACGCCCATCGTCATGTGCTCGATTACTTCTGGACAGCAGTCACGTCTGGCCGCAGCATTCAGCACACGCACGACGGAACAACTCGGGCCGTGGAGTACGAGGCAGGCGAGACGCGTCATTTCAGATTTGCGCGCGGCGAGTTTTTGCTCCATGACATCGAAAACGTGGGTGAAGCCGATCTCGTATTCACGACTGTCGAACATCTCGACGGCGAGAACCCGCCCCTGCCCATCACGCCTTGATGAGCGCACCCTCCAGGGCTCCTGTCGTACCCTTGAATCGGGATCACGGGCGACAATCTCATGCGAGTCCGCCAGGTTGGAGGGCATCTCTTGAGCAAGCCGATGCCTGACGAAGTGACGCCGACCGCTGTGTGGATCGCGGCGCTCGAGTTGCTGGCCCGTCAGGCCGGGGCAGGTAGTTCGTCCGAAGACTTGCACCAGAGACTGGTCGCGGTTGGACGCCAGCTAACCGGTTTCGACTTCTGCGCGGTTCTCCTCCCCGACGAGTCGGGAACTCAGCTGCTCATCCGTGCCTGGGCGGGTCTGGATGCTTTCTACGTCGAGCAGATCAACACCCAAAACCCGTTGACGCTTGGTAGGACCGCGAGAGAGTCGCCCTCCAGCAGGGCCTATACCTCCGGTGTTTCCGTTTGGGTATCTGACATCACGCAGCATGCCGACTTCACACAGTGGTCCGGTCCAGCGAGGGCACAGGGTTACAGGACGCTGCTGGCTGTGCCGCTGCGAGCGGGCAACCAGGTCGTCGGCACCTTCAATTGCTACAACAGAGAGGTCATCGCCCCGGATCCCCAGCTTCGCCACTTGGTCGAGGCGCTGACGGATTTTGCAAGCGCGGCTCTCGAGATCACGCGGCTTCGCCAGGCAGAGACCGAACGAATGAGTCAGCTCGAGGATCTCAACAAGGAACTACGCGATCAACAGGCGCGGGACGAGCGATCCCAGGTGTTGCATCGCCGCCTCACCGACGTGGCGCTCGCCAATTCGGACCTCGCCCATCTTGCACATGAGTCCGCGCAGGTGGTGGGCGCCAGCTTCCTGAAGATCGTCGACAACTCGGGTTTCGTGCTGGCGCAGGCGGGCTCCGACTCGGTCGAAGACCTGACGCCGGAGTCGAACTCGGCAGTCGTTCTCCTACACGGGGAGGTGGCTGCACGAATCGAAGCTTTTGGCGCGACCCTCGACCCCGACATGACCGCTCGCGCACTGGAGCACGCGGCGACCGTCTGCGCGCTCCTACTACTGCGCGATCGGACCGCGGCCGAAGCCGAAGCCAGATTCAGAGACGATCTGATCGGGGATCTTTGTTCTGGCGACGCTGAGCGGCGCGCTGCGGCCCGGCAGCGTGCACTACGAGCAAACCTGCTCGTCGACGGGGTGCAGGTGGTCGTGATGAAGGATCGAAGCGAAGGCAGTGCCGCCAAAGTCGAAAGCTCGTCGCTCGGGCACCGGATGCGATCCGTTCTGAGCCGACGGCCCCGCCTTGTGTGCGGCCGGCTCGGCGACTACTGGGTCGCTCTGTGGCCGATCAATGAAAGCGCAGAAGACATAGGTGCCACCCTCACGAACGACGCGATCGGCTCTCAGGTTCACGCAGTAGTGGTCCCTGCCGGCGGTTCAGAAGACCTGGCCAGGGCATTTCGGATGGCACGAGGCGCGCTTGAAATCGGCGGCTCGCAGGCTCCGCTGGTTCGCACCATCGAGGACCTGGGGGTGGTGGGCTTGTTGCTCCAACTGGAGGACCACACGGCCGTCGCGAACTTCAGTGATCGTGTGCTGGGTGCACTGCGCCAGAGCGATCTCGAGCGCTCGACAGACCTGATCCTCACGGTAAGAACCTACTTGGCCAATGATTGCCGCGCCGATGTGTCCGCTCAAGAGCTGTTCGTTCACAAGAACACGATCTCCCAGCGGCTTCGGCGCATCGAGAAGCTGACGGGACTCTCTTTCGCCAGTCCTTCAGACGTCCTACAGTTCAGTGCCGCCTTGGCAGCAGACGACATCCGGGCAACAACCGACCTTTCTGCAACCGAGCGTTAGTCTCGGAGTCCTTCTCTGCGCACATCGTGGCGGGTGGCGGGCCGCCGGTTCTTCGAGCCAAGTGGCCTTCCCGGACCAGGAGTTGATGGTTTCGGTGCACGGGCCGGACAGGTGAGAGGCTGTCGCACGACTCCTGCCCTGTGAAGGTCAAGAGTGCTTCTTGGGCGTGTGATTGATGAGCTTGTTGATGTTGCGGCGGCACGCCCGCATGGCCGATCAGGCTCTTGCTGTCAGCCCGCACGGCAAACCGGTGATCCCACTCGGTGATCTTCACCCGTTGGGTGCCTCTCCCTGTGGCGATTTTGATCTAGACAGTCCAGACTGACGGACGCCCTGCGGCATATGACCGTTCCCCCGGCCGTGGCGGTGCGCCGGTTCATCACCGCGTACGCAGAGCGGTCTGTGGTGGTGCTCAGTGCGCGGGGGTCAGGGTGCCGCGGAAGGTACGCCGGTAGGCGAGCGGCGAAACGCCGATGGCGGCATGCAGGTGCTCTCGTAGCGATGTGCCGCCGGCAAAGCCGACTTGGCCGGCGATCTCGTCCACCGGCAGGTCGGTGGTTTCCAGGAGGTGCCGTGCGCGGTCGATGCGCTGCCGGATCAGCCAGCGTCCCGGGCTCATGCCCACCTCTTCCGTGAAGCGACGGACGAAGGTCCGCAGGCTCATGTGGGAGTACTCGGCGAGGTCCGTCAGAGTCATGGGCTCGTGGAGGTTCTCCAGGGCCCAATGGCGGGCGGCGGCCGTTCCGGTGGCCGTGGCCTCGGGTACCGGGTGCTGGATGTACTGCGCCTGCCCTCCGTCGCGCCACGGAGGGGCGACGCATCTACGGGCCACCTGGTTGGCGACTTCGCTGCCGTGGTCCTTGCGGATGATGTGCAGGCAGACGTCGAGCCCGGACGCGGCGCCCGCTGAGGTCACTATGTCCCCATCGTCGATGAACAGGGCGTCCGGATCGAGTGCGACCTGAGGGAAGGATGCGCGGAAGAGGTCCGCGACCATCCAGTGGGTGGTGGCCGGCCGGCCGTCGAGGAGACCGGCGGCGGCGAGGACGAAGGCGCCGGTGCAGATGGACACGAGGCGAGTGTCGGAAGTTACGGACGCGAGCGCCTGGACCACGGTCTGCGGCACTTCCGGGGGCACGGCGCTGGTGGTGAAGGGGGGAATGACGACGGTGCCGGCGGTGCTCAGCGCCTCCGGCCCGTGCTCGACGGTGATCGAGAAGTCGGAGTTGGTGCGCACCGGGCGGCCGTCGACGCTGCAGGTGAGGACCTCGTAGCGGCCGTCCGCCGCCTCGAAGACTCGGCTGGGAATGCCCAGTTCGAAGGGGTACACGCCGTCTACGGCCAGAACGACGACTCGGTGAGTGGGTGCCATGGCGTGATCCCGTCGAAGGTGGCATTCATGCCATGGTATTGGACGGTGACGGCAACACGCTGGACACATCACGCACAGCGTCACCTTCCGCTCTACAAGTCAGGGCCTTGACGTTCTTGCCTATCCGGAACAGACAGCGTCGTGAACTCCGCCGCACCCGTCCGTCGCCGCTGTCACCGTTGATGGCACCGCGTTCCCGCCGTCAGCATCGTCAAGGGCGTCCAGACCGCCGCCCACGGACAGGGCTATGCCGGGCAGGCACCGGATCGTGTGGATCACCCTTCGGTGGCGGTAGTCCCTCCGGCTGAAACATGACCTGCACCTTCGGTCGACGGCCTCCCACACGGCGGCACTCCGTCCGGCGCCTAGGGACTTTCGTTTGGATCACCGTGCGGACCAAAGAAAGATGCCTGCGATGTGGAGTCCGGCCAGGTAGATGGTGGCTGTCTTCTCGTAGCGAGTGGCGATGCCGCGCCACTGCTTGAGGCGGTTGATGCACCGCTCGACAGTGTTGCGGTTCTTGTAGGTGTCGGCGTACAAGCGAACGTGCACCACCTCGTACGGATGAAAGTGCACCATTTCTGATGCGGTGACGGGGTGTCGG
>NZ_JBXEJE010000050.1:0-68364 GCF_056820935.1 Streptomyces sp. Q2
CGCAGCGCCGGATCGGCGGCGCCGGCTTCGCCGCCCACGGCCGCGCACACCTCGGCCAGGGCACGCCTGCCCGGCGAGTCGCCGTCGCGTGCGGACACCGCCTGCTCGGCCGACGGGACGGCCGCGGCCGGAGCCGACTCGCGGCCCGGCAGCAGGCGGTCGGCCAGGTGCAGCGGTACGCCGGTCACGGCGGGCGGGAGCGGACGCGCCTCCCACATCAGCGCCGTCACCGCCTCGCCCAGCTGTACGGCACTGTGGAACGCCCGGACCAGCTCCCGGACCTCCGCCTGCTGTCGCTGCCGGGCCCGCGGGGCGAGATGGGCGGCCATCACCTCGTGGGCGTGGTTGAGGGCCAGCGTCATCCTGCGACGGGCCTCCTCGGCGTCGTGGGTGCCGGCCGCGGCCAGCGCCTCGCCCGCGCTCCGGTACACGGCGAGCACGGCGGCCCGCTCGGCGTGGTGCCGGCGCCACAGCCACGGGGCCGCGGACAGCACGAGGACCAGGGCGACACCGGCGAGCAGGGCCAGCGGCGGCTGCCACCACGGCCCCGGCACGGGAATGCCACTGCCGACCGTGACGCCGAGCAGCAGGTGCATGCCCGACACGGACGGGATCCGCCCCCGCAGGCCGACGCTGCCCGCCACGAGCGCGGCAGCCACCAGGCATCCCGCCACGGCCACCAGTTCCCCGCTGCGCAGGGCGAGTTCACCGGCGAGCAGGCCGAGCGCGCTGGACACGCCGGTCCAGCCCAGCCGCCGCACCCGCACCCGGTAGGGATCGGAACCGTCCTGGCTCACGCCCCACAGGGCGCCGATCGCCGCGATCACCGACGGCACCACCCACCCCGTACGCAGCCCGACGAGCAGCGGCAGCGCGAGGGCGACGGCGCCCCGCGCGGCCGCGGCGAGCGGCAGGGGTACGGGCGCGACGCCGGTGAGGGAACGCGACCACCGCAGACGGGGCGTACGGGACGGACGGTGCGGTCGCGCGTTTGCTGCCGGCGTCATGCGGCCTTGTCCTTTCGGTCGCGGGGGCGGACTGTCGCGTGGGTGGGGGCTGCCTTCACTCGCGGGGCCTGCTTCGTTCCCAGGTGCCCCGGGGGCGAGTCAGCCGACCAGCTCGATGAGGAGCGGGAGGGTGACGAAGGAGAGGAGCAGGCTCAGTACGACGGCGGAGCCGATGGCCTGGATGTCGGCCTTCGAGCCATGACGGGCGGCGAACATAAGAGGGACGGGGGAGACGGGGAAGGCGACGATCAGCGCGGCCTGGGCGGCGTCGGCCGCGGAGGCCACGGTCAGACCGACACCGTAGACGAGCAGCGGCAGGACGACGACGCTGGTGAGGGAGATCGCCCACACCACCGGGCTCAGCTTCGGGCGGCCGATGCGGGACACGGAGACACCGACGTACAGCAGCGCGGCGGCCGACGAGGCCCCGGCGAGCAGGGTCAGCGAGGCGTCGGCGACCTCCGGCAGGCCGACCCCGCTCACCGACAGGATCAGTCCCAGGACCGGACCCCAGCAGAACGGCTCGCGCAGCGCGTGTCCGACGGTGCGCAGCACGGAGGGCCGGTGCTCGTCCGCCCCGCTCCCGGAGGCGACCGGCGCGGCGGCTTCCGCGGGCGCGCCGCCGCCGACCGTCACCAGGGCCGGCTGCCGGAGCGCGGAGGCGGAGTCCGCCGTGACGGCGGCCGTCCCACGCGCCGGGTGTTCCGGCATGCCGAGCAGGATCAGGACGACCGGGTCGAGGACGACGTTGACGAGGATGCCCGCGACGGCGATCGGCACGGCGGCCTCCGCACTGCCGAACAGACCCCCGAGGATGGACGTACCCATGAAGGCGTACTGCGGCTGGACGCACGCCAGGGCGAACAGGGCCGCCCGCCGGAGCGGACGGCGGGCCGCGAGGCGCAGGACGCCGAGCAGAACGGCGTACACACCGAGCAGCCCGAACGCGAGCAGGCCCACCAGGGGCAGTTGCTCGACCAGCACGTGCCGTGGCGTCTTCCAGATACTGAGCAACAGGGCTGCGGGCAGCGCGAGTTGCATGGTCAGCTCGCGCAGCGCCTGTGCTCCGCCGGCGTCGAAGAGCGCGCGGCGCCCGGTGCCGTAGCCGACCGCGATGATGAGGAAGACCGGCACCACGACGGTGAAGATCTCGGCGAAAGACATGACTGCGTCAATCCTTTGGAAAGGGGGCTCGGCCACAGGGCCGGTGACGACAGGTCAGAGAGCCGAGTCCTTACGGTTGTTGATCGCCGCGGAGGTGGACCGATCCGCGGCAGGCGGCCGTCAGACGGCCTCGATCGGCGGGTACACCGGCTGCCACATGGCGGCGCGGACGCGCTCCTCGACGGTGTCGTCGACGCTCTCCCGGGCGACGCCGTCCTCGGAGGCGGCGCGGGCCACGGCCACGGCCACGGCGGTGGAGGTGTCGCGCAGCCGGTCGATCAGAGGCAGCACCGGCGCACCCGGCGCGGCGGCGTCGGTCTGGTCCGCGACGGCGCGCGCCGCGGCGACGAGCATGCCGTCGGTGATGCGTTCGGCCCGGGCGACCACGGCGCCCAGCCCCAGGCCGGGAAAGACCAGCGCGTTGTTGGCCTGCCCGATGTGGTGGGTGACGCCGTCGACCTCGACCGGCTCGAAGGGGCTGCCGGTGGCGATCAGGGCCCGGCCGGCGGTCCAGTGAAGAAGGTCGGCGGGGACGGCCTCGGCCAGCCGCGTGGGGTTGGACAGGGGCAGGATGATCGGGCGGTCGGTGTGCGCGGCCATGGCGCGGACGATGTCCTCGGTGAAGGCGCCGCCCTGCCCCGAGGCCCCGATGAGGACGGTGGGGCGCACGCGGTCGACGACCTCGGACAGCGGGATGCCGCCGACGGTGTCGTCGCGCCGCCAGTCGGCGACCTCGGTGCCGCGGCGGACGTAGCGCGTCTGGAAGTCGCGAAGATCCCGCTGGCCCTCGGTGAGCAGGCCGTGGCGGTCGACGGCCCAGATGCGACCGGTTGCTTCCTGTGGCGTCAGCCCGTCGGCGATCAGCGCGTCGCGGAGCTGGTCGGCGATGCCGATGCCGGCGGTGCCGGCGCCGAAGAGCACGATGCGGTTCTCGCGCAGCGGGACACCGCCGGCGCGCACACCGGAGAGTACGGCGGCCAGGTTGACCGCGCCGGTGCCCTGGATGTCGTCGTTGAAGGTGAAGACCTTCTCCTGGTACCGGTCCAGGATGCGACGGGCGTTGGCCGGCCCGAAGTCCTCCCAGTGCAGAAGGGCGTCGGGGAACAGCTCGGTGGCCGCGGTGACGTACGCGTCGATGAAGGCGTCGTAGCTCTCGCGGTCCGCGCGCGGGTGCCGGTTGCCCAGGTAGAGCGGGTCGTCCAGCAGTTCCTGCCGGTTGGTGCCGACGTCCAGCATCACCGCCAGGGTGCGGGCCGGGTCCACGCCCGCGGCGGCGGTGTAGACGGCGAGCTTGCCCACCGCGATGTCGATTCCGCCCACACCCCAGTCGCCGATGCCGAGGATCGCCTCGCCGTCGGTCGCCACGATCAGGTCGACGTCGCCGGCGCCCAGCCCGGACGCGCGCAGCGAGCGCTCGATGTCCTCGGGCGCGTCCACCGACAGGTACACGCCGCGCGGGCGGCGGTACTCGTAGCTGTAGCGCTCGATCGCGGTGCCGACGGTCGGGGTGTACACGATCGGCAGCATCTCGGCGAGGTGGTCGGCGAGCAGCCGGTGGAACAGCACCTCGTTGCGGTCGCGCAGCGCCGTCAGATAGACGTTCTTGGCGAGGTCGTCGGGCTGGGAACGGAACTGCGTGTAGGCGCGGGCGGCCTGCTGGTCCTGCGTCAGCACCTGCGGCGGCACCAAACCCTCCAGCCCCAGGTCCTGTCGCTCCTGCCGGGTGAAGGCGGTGCCCCGGTTCAGACGCGGATTGTTCAGCACGGCATGTCCGCGGGCGGTCGTGCGGATCAGACCTTCGACGGCGTTCCTCCGCCTGCCCATGACTACTCCTCAACGGTCGGGAACTGGGGACACCGACCAGCCTGCGAGATCACGGATACATGCGTCCAATGCCTGGACTCAACGTCATCCATGACCTGACGGCATTCGAGTGTCTGAACTGCGGTTCTGCCGCCGAGACGCAGCCGCGCGGCGGGACGGATGTGACGGACGCCGCCTCGGTTGTCCGCTCCGCGAGGTGTTCCGGGCTGTGACACGACTGTGGCCGGAGGTGTGGCCTCCACCACATCGGATCGATCACCCCCGGACCAAGATCAACGGATGTCCAGAGACCTCACCGGCCCCAGACGTCCCTTACTCGTCGCACCGGGCCGCCCCGTCGTCGCGTTTCTCGCCGCGGTCGGCCTCGTCGCCGGTGTCCTGACGGGCTGGCCGGCCCTCGACACCGTCAACGGCTGCGGGTTCCCCGCCAACCCGTACCCGTCCGAAACGGCCCGGGACTGGGTCCGCCACGCCGACGTCGTGATCGTGGGACGTGCCGTGCGGGAACGGGAGAGCGGCCGCCGGGAGCTGGCCGCCGGCGCCTACCGCTACCGGCTCGAGCGCACCGTCGAACTGACCCGGGAATCCGTCCCCTTCACCTCCCGCACCCGTGCGCACCCCGCCGTCGGCTCCACCCTCGACTACATCGCCCCCGGCTGGAAGATCCTCCGCTCCGACGGCACCACCCGCGTCGACGAACTCGTCGGAGACGCCCCGCGCGTGGTCCCCGGCCACACCTACATCCTCGCCCTGCGCTGGCAGGACGACCGCTGGGTGGCCCTCGGCGAGGGCGCGGTGGTCCCCTTCGACGACCATGTCGTGGGCCGTGGGGAGTGGTGCGGGGAGGTCCTGGACACCGACGGCTTCGCCCAGGGGGAGCGGATCTCACGGCGCGACGACCACAGTCTCGAGAAGTCGCTGTTCGGTGAGGGCGACGACGCGCTCACCCGCGAACTCGACCGTGCGGCACGGCAGAAGAGCGCGCACTGAGCACCCCGGGCCGTCCCCGGTGTCCCCTGTCCCGTTCCTCCGCCCGCTCTCCTTCGTCATCGGTGCGTCGGCCGCAGCCGGGTCGCTCCTGTCCCGTCAGTCCACCGGCAGGGGCCGCAGCCGCAAGGTGAGGATCTGGAAAGGACGCAACGCCAACCCCACGCCTCCATCGGTGTGTTGATGGCTCGTCGGGTCGTCGAGGGGGCGTTCGAGCAGATCGGTCGTGGTGACCGAGGCCACCTGGAACCCGGGGGTGAGGGTGGCGCGGGCGCGGGTGCCGCGGGACTCGTAGAGACGGACGATGATGTCGCCGGTGCGGTCGTCGGCGAGCTTGACGGCCTCGACGACCACCCCTTCATGGTCCACGGAGACCAGAGGAGTGACGGCCGTGCTGCCCGGCAGGGCGCGCTCGGACAGGTTGAAGCGGTAGCCCTCGCGTACGGCGTCGGTGATGTCGGCGCCGATCACCAGGGCGTAGGCCAGCCGGTGGGCGCCCTGGTCGGCGTCGGGGTCGGGGAAACGGGCGGCACGCAGCAGGGAGAGCCGGACCGTGGTGGTCGTACCGCCGTCAACGCGGACGTCACGGGTGACGTCGTGACCGTAGGAGGAGTCGTTGACCAGCGCGGCGCCCCAGTCGGGTTCGCCGACGTGCAGGAAGCGGTGGGCGCAGACCTCGAACTTGGCCGCGTCCCAGCTGGTGTTGGTGTGGGTGGGCCGTTGCACGTGCCCGAAGGGGATCTCGGCGGTCGAGTGCGTGGCCCGCACGTCCAGCGGGAAGGCCGCCTTGAGGAGCTTCTCCCGCTCGTGCCAGTCGACGACGGTGTCGACCACGAGCCGCCGGGAGCCGGCCGGCAGGGTCAGGGTCTGCTCGATCCTCGAATCGCCGAAACCGCGGACCACACGGATGCCGTCACTGGTCGCAGTGACCGAGTCGGCCTCGGTGAGGTCGCGGACGGTGTTGCGGTAGAAGACGTCGACGTCCCACGCGTCCCACTGATTCGGGAAGTCCTGATGGAGCTGGAGCAGGTTGCCGACCTCGCCGGGCGCCAGCGCCTCCCGGCCCGCGGCGATGTCGTAGGCGGAGGTGATCAGGCCGCGGCCGTCCACCGTCACCCGGACCAGACCGTTGTCCAGGACGAACCCGTCACCGTCCGCCACCGGCGGCATGGGCGTGTCGGCCGGCTCGGCGCGCAGGTCGGCGCCCAACGCCGGGACGCCGCCACGGGCGTGTGGCGCGGCGTTGAAGACGACCGTTGCTCCGGGCGGACCGGCGAGCGCACGCTGGGCCGAGCCGATCAGCTCGGTCAGCTCCCGGCCGACGGCCGCATAGGTCTCCTCGGCCTCCCGGTGCACCCAGGCGATCGAGGTCCCGGGCAGGATGTCGTGGAACTGGTGCAGGAGAACCGTCTTCCACAGCCGGTCCAGTGCCTCGTACGGGTAGGGGAGCCCGTGCCGCACGGCCGCCGTCGCCGCCCACAACTCCGCCTCGCGCAGCAGGTGTTCGCTACGCCGGTTGCCCTGCTTGGTGGCGAGCTGGCTGGTCAGGGTGCCGCGGTGGAACTCCAGGTACAGCTCCCCGGACCAGACCGGGGCGCCGCCGTTCTCCTCGTACTCCGCGTGCGCGCGCTCGAAGAAGTCGGCGGGCTTGTCCATCTCGACCCGGGCGGAGCCCTCCAGGTTCCTGAGCCGGGAGGCGCGGGCGAGCATCTCGCGGGTGGGGCCGCCGCCGCCGTCGCCGTAGCCGAACGGGATCAGCGACTGGTTGACGGCGGCCTTGTCCTGGAAGTTCCGTACGCTGTGGGCGACTTCGGCGCCGGACAGGTCGCTGTTGTAGGTGTCGACGGGCGGGAAGTGGCTGAAGATCCGGGTGCCGTCGATGCCCTCCCACCAGAAGGTGTGGTGCGGGAACTTGTTGGTGGTGTTCCAGGAGATCTTCTGGGTCAGGAACCAGCGCACCCCGGCCAGCTTCATCAGCTGCGGCAGCGCCGCGTTGTAGCCGAAGGTGTCCGGCAGCCACATCTCCTCGGTCTCGACGCCGAACTCCTCCAGGTAGAACCGCTTGCCGTGGACGAACTGGCGCACCAGGGCCTCACCGCCCGTGATGTTGGTGTCGGGCTCCACCCACAGGCTGCCGGTGGGCAGGAACTGCCCGGTCTTCGCCTTCTCCTGCGCCCGCGCGTACACCTCGGGCCGGTGCTCCTTCAGCCACGCGAGCTGCTGCGCCTGGGACATGACGAACGTGAACTCGGGATGGTCATCCATGAGCTGGGTGACGTTGGAGACGGTGCGGGCCACCTTGCGGACGGTCTCGCGCAGCGGCCACAGCCAGGCGGTGTCGATGTGGGCGTGTCCCACCGCCGAGAGCCGGTGCGCGCTCGCGTGCGCGGGAGCCGCCAGTACCGGGGCGAGGACTGCTCGCGCCGCGGTCGCGCCGCCGCTGACGTCCTGCAGGTCGATGGCGTCCAGGGCCTGTGCGACGGCCCGCAGGATCTGCCAGCGGCGCGGCGACTCGGGGGACAGCTCGTGCATCAGCTGACCCAGGACGTCCAGGTCCTGGACGAGCTCGTGGACGTCCCGGTCGAAGACGGCGAGGTCCAGTCGTCGCAGCCGGTACAGGGGTTCGCCGGGGTCGCGGGACGGGTCGCCGAGCCAGGGTGCGCGGCCGCCGACCGCGGTGGGCCCGAAGGTGAGTTCGTCGGGGCCGGTGTGCATGACGACCGGGTTGGCGGCGGCCTCGACGAAGGCCACGAACTCCTCGCCTCCGGCCGCTTCTTCGGCGACCGGCAGCCAGGTGTTGCGCGGGTTGAGCGCCTTCACGGCGGTGCCGTCGGCCCGGTAGACCAGTCCCTCGGCGGAGAAGCCGGGGGAGTGGGGGGAGAAGCCGAGGTCCAGTACGGCTTCGACGGTCGCGCCCGCCCACTGCGCGGGGATCCGGCCGCTGACCTTGAACCAGCTCGTGGTCCAGGCGGGGCCCCACCGGTCGCCGACGCGGGCCGGGCGGTAGGGCGCGCTCAATCCCTCATGGACCGGCACCGGTTCGCCGGGCACGTTCCAGACCTCTACGTCGAGCGGGACGGACCGGGCGTGGACCGCGGGCCGCAGCCGCTCGTTGAGGACGCGGGCGAGCCGCTGTTCGGTGACGTCACGGTCGTTGTGCATGGGGTGTCTTCTCCGTGGTGGCGGGGCAGGTGGGGGTACGGCCGTGCGCGTGGGGTCAGCCCTTGAGCGCGCCGCCCAGTGCGAAGCCTCCGCCGAGCTTGCGAGCCAGCAGCAGGTACAACAGGACGACGGGCATCGAGTACAGCAGCGAGAACGCGGACAACTGCCCGTACTGGGTCTGGTCGTGGGCGCTGAGAAAGGTGAACACGCTGACGGAGGCGGGGAGTTTCTCCGGGGACAGCAGCAGGATGAAGGGGACGAAGAAGTTCCCCCACATGCCGATGAAGGTGAAGATGGTGACCACGACGACACCGGGACGCATCAGCGGCAGCACCACCCGCCACAGCACCTGCATCGTGTTCGCGCCGTCGATCCGGGCGGCCTCCTCCAGGACGACGGGTACGCCGTCCATGAAGTTCTTCATCAGCCAGATCCCGAACGGCAGCGCGGAGGCGGCCAGGAACAGGGTGGTGCCGGGCGCCGAGTCGATCAGGTCGACCTGCACGAACATGCTGTAGACGGGGATCATCACGGCGGTGATGGGCAGCCCGGTGGAGAACAGGATGGTGTACAGGAAGGGCCGCCGCAGCCGCGAGCGGTAGCGCGAGAGCGGATAGGCGGCGAACACCGACACCACCACGGTCACCGCCGTACCGAAGCCGCACAGGAGCAGGCTGTTGAGCATCGGCCGGTAGGTGGTGTCGACGTTGAGGACCGCGTCGAAGTTGTCGAGGGTGAGCGACGAGGGCAGCTTCAGCCGGAAGGAGTTGGTGTCGCTCACCGAGGCGAGGACCATCCACAGCAGCGGCAGCACGTAGAGCACCGACACCACCAGCAGGACGGCGTTGACCGCGACGCGGCCGGGCCGCAGGCGGCGTCGCCGCGTGGCGGGCACGGCGGCGGTGCGCCCGGCGGAGGTGAGGGGCGGCGGCGTGGCGACGGCGGCCATCAGTCGTCCTCCAGTTTCAGGAGCCGGATGTACACGACGGAGAACAGGGCGCCGACCACCAGCAGGACCAGGGCGATGGCGGTGCCGTAGCCGATCAGGCTGTTCTGGAAGGCCTGCTGGTACATGAAGATCGGCAGGGTCTCGCTCTTGTTGCCGGGGCCGCCGCGGGTCATGGTGTAGATCAGCCCGAAGACGGAGAGCGTCTGCAGGGTGATCAGCATCAGGTTGGTGAGGACCGACGGCCTGATCACCGGCAGCACGACCCGCCACAGCCGCTGCCAGGGGCCCGCGCCGTCCATCTCGGCGGCCTCCTCCAGCTCCTGGGGCACGTCGTTGATGGCGGCGGTGAAGACCATCATCGAGAACGCGGTGCCGCGCCAGACGTTCGCCAGACACACCGCCAGGATCGGCATCGTGTACAGCCAGTTCTGCCGCGGCAGGTGCAGGGCGTCCAGGAGCGAGTTGAGCGAACCCTGGTCGTAGAAGAACGCGTACATCAGGTAGCCGGCGACCACCTCGGGCAGCACCCAGGCGGCGATGACCACGCCGTTGACGAGCGAGCGCACCGGCTTGGTGGCCTTCTGCATCAGGACGGCCAGCGCGAGCCCGAGCGTGTTCTGGCCGACGACCGCGGAGCCGACGACGAACACCAGGGTCAGCTTGACCGAGTTGACGAAGTCGGTGTCCCCGAACGCCCTGGTGAAGTTGTCCAGCCCGACGAAACGGGTACCGGCGGCGCCGGTGAGCTGCATGTCGGTGAACGCGTAGTAGACGCAGTACAGGATCGGACCGCCCAGGAAGACGGCCAGCAGGAACACGGCCGGCAGCGTCGGCAGGCCGCGCAGCAGCGCGCGGACGGCGGGGGTGGGCGCCCCGCGGGACCGGCGGTGGCCGCCGGTCCCGCGGGGCGCCGGGGCGAGCGCGGTCACGAGGTTCCCTCGACGGTCTTGTCGTCACCCACCGCGGACTTGACATCGTTGTCGAACGTCTCGGCGGCCTTGTCGACCGAGGACTGACCGGTGGTCACGGACTCCATGGCCTTCTGGATCGCGGTCGAGACCTGGTTGTAGGCGGGCAGCCCGGGCCGGTAGTGCGTGTCGGCCACCAGCTCGGTGAAGAACTCGTTGGTGGGCACCGACTTCAGGTACGAGGGGTCGGCCGCGACGTCCGTGCGTACCGCGATGTTCGCGTTGAGCGCGTTCCACTTCGCGTTGTTGGTCTTCGTCGCGAGGGAGGTCGACAGGAACTTCCAGGCCAGATCGGGGTTCTTGGCCTTCGCCGGGACCGACCAGGCCCAGCCGCCGGACATGCTGGTCCGGCCGGGCGCCTGGCCGTTCTGGGTGGGCATGGCCGCGGTGCCCATCGTGGACTGCCACTGGGGCCACGGCTTGGCGCTGGAGGAGCTCCAGTTGTTGGGCATCCAGGAGCCGTCGATGTCGATCGCCAGCTTGCCCTCGGGGATCAGCTCCGTGCCCACGGTGGTGCCGAAGTTGGCGCCGAGCGCCTGCTCCTTGGCCGGGCCGAGCCCTTGGCTGTAGACGGTGTGCACGAAGTCCAGCGCGTCCTTGAAGCCCTTGCTGCCCACGACCCACTTCTTCTGCGAGGCGTCGTAGAGGGACTTGTCGCCGGCCGGGGTGCCGTACAGGAGCATCTCGAAGCCCTGCATGGACGACGCCTCGCCGCCCGCCGCGCCGGTGTACAGGTTCATCGGGGTGACACCCGGGAGCTTGTCCTTGACCGACCTCGCGGCACTCAGGACGTCGGCCCAGGTCTTCGGCTGCCAGGGCACGGGGATCCCGGCCTTCTGGAAGAGCTGCTTGTTGTACCAGATCCCCCGGGTGTCGGTGTCGATCGGGACGCCGTAGACCTTGCCGTCGGAGGCGCCGCTCACCGCGCCCTTGGCGGCGGCGGCGTACTGCGACCAGTCGGCCCATTTCGCGGTGTACGTGTCGAGGGGCTTGAGGTAACCGCCCGCGATGTCGGAGTTGATCAGCGCGGTGTCCTCATAGACCAGGTCGGGAGCGGTCGCGGGGGAGCGCATCATGAGCTGGATCTTCGTGTAGTAGTCGTTCTCGGAGGCGGTCACCGGCACCAGGTTGACCTTGGTGCCCGGGTTGGCCGCGGTGAATTCCTTCACCATCGAGGCGAGGTAGTTGGCCTGGAGCTTGTTCGTGCTGTCCAGGTTCTGCCAGTAGACGACCTTGATCGATTTGGCCGAGCTGCCTGAGGAGCCCGAACCGCAGCCGGTGAGGGCCAGAGAGGTGGCGGCGGTGAGGGCCGCGGCAGTGATGAGTCTTGAGCGCACAGTGGTTCCTCCGGGACGCGAAACCTGAGGGGAAGCCGCGAGTTCCGGCCAAGAAGGCCAGGCCGGACGGCGCCCCAAGCTGGGCGCCACCTTGCGCTGCCTGGCCTGTGTGGCCGATTTTGGTGGCGTCAGCTAAATCCAATTGATGGATTAAGTCAATGCTTCCACCCTGTAAACTTTCGCCCTGGGGCGCCCGTGGGGGACCATCCCGGGCCGGCGGTGAGGGGGCGCGGGCACCCGCGGCCACACAGGGCCGGCCTCCAGGACAAGGGCTGATGTGAGGGGTTCAGGTGACCAACAGGTGACGACGCGCAGCGGTACGAATCTGCCGCGGGTCGGCGGCTACAACCAGGCCGTCGTCCTGGACGCCATCCGTACCAGAGGCCAGGTGAGCCGGGTCGAGCTCGCCGTGCTCACCGGCCTGACCAACCAGACCGTCTCGAACGTCGTCCGCAAACTGCTCGACGCCGGCCTGGTGGCGGAGTCCGGCCAGGCACCCTCCAGCGGCGGAAAACGCCGCACCCTGCTGTCCCTGCGCGCCGACGGCGCCTGCGCGGTCGGCGTCCACCTCGACCCCGAGGCCGCGGTGATCGTGGTGGTCGACCTGGCCGGCGACGTGATCGGCACCCGCCGGCTGCGCCTCACCGACCCCGGCGACCCCGCAGACGTCGTGGACCGGGTCGCCCGCGCGGCCGGGCGGCTCGTCGACCGGAGCGGCGTGGACCGCGCCCGCCTGCTCGGCCTGGGCGTCGCCGCCCCCGGGCCGGTCGACGGCACCTCCGGCGCCGTGGTGTCCCCGCCGAACTTTCCCGGCTGGGGGCGCGTCCCTTTGACGGAGATGTTCGTCGAGGCCACCGGCCTGCCCGTCGCCCTCGACAACGACGCGACCGCCGCCGCCATCGGCGAGCGCTGGATCGGCGGCGCCGACCGGGCGGGCAGCTTCCTCTTCATCTACCTGGGCACCGGCATCGGGGCCGGCATCGTCCTCAACGACACCGTGCTGCACGGCGATTCCGGTAACGCCGGCGAGTTCGGCCACATGGCCGTCGAACCCGGGGACCGCGTCTGCCACTGCGGCGCCACAGACTGCCTCGGCCCCTACTGCAGCCCACCCGCGATCATCGACGACCTGCTGCGCCGCCACGGGCGGCCCGCCGCCGACCGCATCGGCCTGACCGGCACACCCGACTCCGTGCACGACGACTGGAAGGCCCTGCGCCGCGCCGCCCGCGCCGGCGACCCGGACGCCCGCGACGTCGTACGCAGCGCCGCCCGCCGGATCGGCCAGGCGGCCCGTGGCGCCGCCAGCCTGCTCGACGTCGGCCGCATCGTGCTCGGCGGCGAGGCCCTGCGCGGCATCGAGCCGATCATGCGCGAGGAGATCGAGGCCGCCGTCAACCGCACCTCCGTGGCCCGTACGATCCGCGCGGTCGCCGTCGAACAGAGCCTGATCGGCGACACGGTGGGCGCGGTCGGCGCCGCCTCACTGGTGTTGCACGGCAATTACGCGCCGGGATGGCGGATGCTGACCGACGTGGCCGGGTGAGGGGCAGGGGGCGCGCCCTGGTCGGCAGCGGGCGGGAAACCGTGGTGCGTTGACCGGCCTCAGTGACGTGCCACCGCCACCGCCACCCGCACCCGTGCCGGACCGGCCCGGCATCGCCCCGATCGCTTT
Source organism: Streptomyces sp. Q2 (assembly GCF_056820935.1). Classification (NCBI taxonomy): domain Bacteria; kingdom Bacillati; phylum Actinomycetota; class Actinomycetes; order Kitasatosporales; family Streptomycetaceae; genus Streptomyces; species Streptomyces sp. Q2. Next base: position 13,074 of record NZ_JBXEJE010000050.1, read on the forward strand.
CCGCTGTGCCCCCTGTCAGGCGCGCACGAGTTCGGCGGCACCGAAGGACACGTCGAAGCGGTCGCACCAGATGCTGACGCTGGTGTAGCGGGCGGGGTCGATGTCGTCGGGCAGGGTGTAGTTCTGGCTTCCCTTGTTGCCCTTGAGCTTGCCGAGGCTGACGTACTCCCCGTCGTCGAAGACGTGCCAGCCCGCCTGCCCCTCCTTCACCGGTGCGTCGGTCAACCACACACGCAGATCAGGCCCGTTGCTGGTGTCCAGGTTCTCCAGCCGGACGACGTGGGAGCCGTCCGCCAGCCGTACGAGCTTCACACTGCCCGATGTCGCGTGCTCGTGGCTGATCAGCTCGCCGCTTGCCAGCGCCTGGGGCCGAGCGGCCGGGGAAGGCGGCGTGGCGGGGCTTTCCGAGGACGCCGCCGCGGGAGGCGCGGAGGGCTCCACGACCCCGGGCAAGGCCTCGTCGACGGTCTCGTCCTGCCACAGCTTCCACGGCTGGAACCAGTACAGCCCGAAGCCGGCCGTGGCGATCGCCATCACCAGTGCTCCGACGGCCAACCGCCTGGTCGGTACCTTTCGCACGCGCCCCATCCCCGCCCCGTCTCGTGAGAGTTCGCTGATCTCTGCCCCATTCAACGCAGGAGGGTGGCCGCCCCGTAACCCGGCGGAGATGACGGAAGCCTTACGTCGCCCGGCCACATGATCCAGCCGATCGATCTCTTCCCAACCCGCGCACCGGTGCTCACGCCGAATCGCCGAATGCCGACCTGCCGACCTGCCGACTCAGGCACCGAGCGGCGCGCACTGCACGAGTGCACCGCCGTGCCGTTCGCGCGCCGTGCGGTGGGTGCGGAAGGGCGGCCGGACACATGGTCAGTCAGTCGACGGAGGTGCCGGTGCGCTTCCGGTTGTGGGCGGGAGCGTTCCGCGGGTCCGTCAGGCGGGCCGGGGTGCCGTTGTCCTGGCTCCCCGGCGCTGGGTGCGGTAGCCGCCGGCCAGACGGCAGACGGCGTAGATCGTGAAGGAGATCGTCGTGACGTAGGGGCTGATGGGGATGCTGCTGCCCAGGGCGAGCAGGATGCCGCCCTCGATCGAGAGCACGGCGAAGACCACACTGAGCAGTGGCAGCAGTACCGGCGAGGCGGTGACGCGGGCGGCGGCCGCGGCCGGGGTGACTAGGAGGCTGAGGACGAGCAGGGCGCCGACGATCTGCACCGACAGGGCGACCGCGAGGCCGAGCACGAGCATGAAGGCGAAGGACAGCGCGCGCACGGGTACGCCGCGGGCCTCGGCGACGTCCGGGTCGGCGCTGGCGAAGGTGAGCGGCCGCCACATGGTCGCCAGGGCGAGCAGGACGACGGCGGAGGTGCCGAGCAGCCACGTCATCTGCGGCGTGTCGACGGCGACGATCTGGCCGGTCAGGAGACCGAACTTGTTGGCCGCCCGGCCCTTGTAAAGGGCGAGGAAGAGCACGCCGAGTCCGAGGCCGAACGGCATGATGATGCCGATCACCGAGTTGCGGTCGCGGGCGCGCGCACCCAGGACGCCGATCACGCCGGCCGCCAGGAGAGAGCCGACGATCGAGCCTCCCGCGATGTTCACGCCCAGCAGCAGTGCCGCCGACGCGCCCGCGAAGGACAGCTCGCTGATGCCGTGTACCGCGAAGGGCAGGTCGCGCATGATGACGAAGACCCCGGCCAGGCCGCCGACGAGGCCGAGCGCGGCACCGGCGACGAGGGAGTTGCGCACCAGGGCCAGGAGTTCGCCGTAGTTCTCGAAGCTGAAGATCTGGTGCCAGGCTCCGTCGGCGAACGTCATGTGCGCGATTCCTCGGTCTCATGGGGGTGGTGCGGGGGTGCGGCCGTCTCGTCGGGGGCTCCGACGACCACGACGCGCCCCTGGACGCGGACGACGTCGACCCGCGTGCCGTACAGCCGCGACAGCGACTCGGAGGTCAGCACCTCCTCCGGTGTGCCGACCCGGTGACCGCCGCGTGCCAGGTACAGCACCCGGTCGACCATGCCGAGGACGGGGTTGATCTCGTGGGTCACGAAGATCACCGCGGTGTCGTGGGAGCGGCGGCGGGCGTCCACGAGTTCGGTGACGGCCCGTTGGTGGTTCAGGTCGAGGGAGAGCAGCGGTTCGTCGCACAGCAGGATCCGCGGATCGGTCGCCAACGCCTGGCCGATGCGCACGCGCTGGCGCTCGCCTCCGGACAGGAGTGCGAGGGGGACGTCGGCGTACGCCGAGGCGCCGACCGACTCCAGGATCTCGTCCACCCGACGGCGGACGGCGACTGTGCGCAGTCGTGGTCCGAACAGGTGCCCGTCGATCCCGAAGCGCACGAGGTCGCGGGCGCGCAGCATGGCCTGAGCGGAGAGTTCCGCCTGCTGGGGGACGTAGCCGAGATGCCGGCGCGCCTCACGCGGGGGTCGGCCGAGGACGGTGAGCGTTCCGGCGGACAGGGGCTGCCGGCCCAGCAGAGCCCGTACGAAACTGGTCTTGCCCGAGCCGTTCGGCCCGAGGACGGCCACGAACTCCCCGGGCTGTACGTCCAGGTCGAGGCCCTGCCACACCACGCGCTCGCCGTAGGACACGGCCGCCCCGCGCAGAGCGATCACCGCGCCGGTGTCGGTCCCGCCTCGGCGGGCCTGAGGTACGGAGGCCACGCCCGGCTGCCTCACTTGTCCAGCGCGCTCGCGAGCGCGTCGACGTTGGCGGTCATCCAGCCGAGGTAGTCCTTGCCCTGCGGGAGGGTCTCGGTCACCGGTACGACGGGGATCGAGGCCGCCTTGGCGGCGGCCTCGGCCTTCTCGGTCTGCGGTCCGGAGGTTTGCTCGTTGTAGACGAGGGCCTTGACCTGCTTGTCCGTGAACTGTGCCAGCGTCGCCTGCAGGATCTTGGGGGAGACGTCGTCTCCCTCCTCGATGGCCTCGCTGAACTCCGCGGGCGTCTTGTTCACCAGACCGCTCGCGTCGATCATGTACAGCGGCACGGGCTCGGTGATGGCTACCGCTTCGCCGCCGTGGTCCTTCTTGATCTGGGCTTCCTTGGTCTCCAGCGGCTGGAGCTTCGCCTTGAAGGTCTCGGCGTTCTTGGTGAAGGCGGCAGCGCTGCCGGGGTCGGCCTTGCCCAGGGCGGCGGCCACGCTGTCGGCGATCTTGCGCACGGTGGGGAAGTCGTACCAGACGTGCTCGTTCAGCTCTCCGCCCTTGGGCGCGGTCTTGCCGGAGACCTTGACGGCGTTGATCACTTCGGCGGAGGAGTCGCTGCTCTTCGACATGCGGTCGATGAAGTCGTCGTAGCCGCCGCCGTTCTCGACGACGACCTTCGCTTTGGACAGCGCCAGTTGGTTCTGGGTGTTGGCCTCGTAGGAGTGCGGGTCCTGGTCGGGGTCGCTGATGACCGACGTGACGTCGACCTTCGCCCCGCCTATCTGCTCGACGATGTCGCCGTAGACGTTCGTCGAGGCGACCACCGGGATCACGGATGAGGAGACCGGGCTCTGGGAGGCGTTCCCGTCGCTGCCGGAGTCCGACGAACTGCCGCAGCCCGCGAGAAGGACCATGGAGGCCCCGGTGATCAGGGCGATGCGCCGGGACGGGGGCATGGGCATGGGTGGTCCTTAACGAACGGGCGGGAACAGGGACGTTCCCGGAACTGGTCAGTCCGGAAGTGGACCGGACATGCGCCACGCTAGATGAAAATGAATGTCAGAACATGGCCGAATCCGATCCATATGAAAACCATTGCCAAGGCTTGACGCTCGCGGCGACGGGTGGTCGCGCTCCCTGTCGTGCGAGGGTCGCTGCTCATGAAGAAATGAATGGGTATTCATGTGTTCCTGTATGGTGAGGAGGAAGACGGGAGCGGCTGACGGCCGCATGTCCTGATGCCCCCGAACACCCCCTCGTGAAGGACCTTCGACTCCGATGACCTCCACCCTCAGTCCGTCTCCGGTCGGCGCGCCCGCGCCCGCGCGGGAAGCGGGTGTTCCCCGGCGGCGCACGCGGATCCTGGCGTTGCCCGAGGTGCGCTGGGCCGTCGCGGCCACCGTCTTCTTCCTGCTCGCGCTGCCACTGCACCTGACCGGCACGCCGGCCTGGCTGTGGGGGCCGCTGTACGCGCTGGCGTACGTCACCGGCGGGTGGGAACCGGGCTGGGAGGGCCTGAAGGCACTGAGGGACAAGACCCTCGACGTGGACCTCCTGATGGTCGTCGCCGCGCTCGGTGCCGCGGCGATCGGTCAGGCGATGGACGGCGCCCTGCTGATCGTCATCTTCGCCACCTCCGGCGCCCTGGAGGCGCTGGCCACGGCCCGTACCGCCGACTCGGTCCGCGGCCTGCTGGACCTGGCCCCCGCCACCGCCACCCGGCTCACCCCGGACGGCGGCGAACAGACCGTTCCCGCCGCGGAGTTGGCGGTCGGCGACACCATTCTCGTACGACCCGGCGAACGCGTCGGCAGCGACGGCCGCGTCCTGGACGGGACCAGCGAGGTCGACCAGGCGACCATCACCGGCGAACCGCTCCCGGTCGCCAAGGAGCCCGGCGACGAGGTGTTCGCGGGCACCCTCAACGGCACCGGCGCGCTGCGCGTCCGCGTCGAACGCGACGCCTCCGACACGGTGATCGCCAGGATCGTGCGGATGGTGGAGGAGGCGTCCGAGACCAAGGCACCCACCCAGTTGTTCATCGAGAAGGTCGAACAGCGCTACTCGCTCGGCATGGTCGCGGCGACGCTCGCCGTCTTCCTCGTCCCGCTCACCTTCGGTGAGGAGCTGAGCGAGGCGCTGCTGCGGGCCATGACCTTCATGATCGTGGCGTCGCCGTGCGCGGTCGTGCTGGCCACCATGCCACCCCTGCTCTCCGCCATCGCCAACGCCGGACGGCGCGGCGTGCTGGTCAAGTCGGCGGTGGTGATGGAGCGGCTCGGGCAGGTCGACGCGGTGGCCCTGGACAAGACCGGCACGCTGACCGAGGGCGTGCCGAGGGTCACCGATGTCCGGCCGCTGGCCGGATCGGGCCTGACGGAGCGGGAGTTGCTGGCGCTCGCGGCGGCGGCCGAGCATCCGAGTGAGCACCCGCTGGCGCGCGCCGTGGTGGACGCGGCGCGAGAGCGCGGCCTGCGGCTGTCGCCCGCGGAGGACTTCGGTTCCACGCCCGGCGTGGGAGTGACCGCCACCGTCGACGGACGAGTGGTCGCGGTGGGCGCACCCGCCCGGGTCCTCGACCGGGCGACCGAGGTGACCGCCGCTCACGCGGTGACCCTGGCCGCCGAGTTGGAGGAGGACGGGCGTACCGCCGTCCTGGTCACGGCCGACGGTGCTCCGGTCGGTGTCCTGGGAATCGCCGACCGCCTGCGCCCGGACGCCGCCGCCACGGTCGTATCCCTCACGGCCCTCACCGGCGCCACCCCCGTGCTGCTGACCGGTGACAATCCGCGGGCGGCGGCGCGCCTGGCCACCGAGGTCGGTATCGGGGACGTCCGGGCCGGACTGCTGCCGCAGCACAAGGTGGAGGCGGTCAAGGAGCTTCAGGACGCCGGCCGCAGGGTCCTGGTCGTCGGGGACGGTGTCAACGACGCCCCGGCACTGGCGGCCGCCCACATCGGCGTCGCCATGGGCCGGGCCGGCTCCGACCTGGCGCTGGAGACCGCCGACGCGGTGATCGTCCGCGACGAACTCGCCACCGTGCCCGCCGTGATCGCCCTCTCCCGCCGCGCCCGGCAGCTGGTCGTGCAGAACCTGGTGATCGCCGGAGTGTTCATCGCCGGCCTCGTCGTCTGGGACCTCGCGGGCACCCTGCCCCTGCCGCTCGGCGTGGCGGGCCACGAGGGATCCACCGTCATCGTCGGCCTCAACGGGCTGCGGCTGCTGAGGGACGCGGCCTGGCAGCGGGCGGCCTCGGAGGGCCGGTCGCTGAGGTGACACGCGCGGACTCCGCTGCCGACGCCCTGAGCCAGGGCAACGCGTGACGGCGTGACGGCTTCACGGCGTGACGGTGGGTGGGCGGGCCGCGGCATCTCCGCCGGTCCCGCGGGTACCCAGGGGGCGCCATGGGCGCGGCCTTCCGAACGCGTCCGCACGAGCATCGAGGGAGCCGGCCATGGGACGCAGCGGACCGCGGACAGGAAGGGGTGGAGCCGCGCGCCTGCGTGACATCGCCGCGGACGTGTTCGGCTGGGACACTCTCCTGCCCGAGCAGGTCAGGGCCATGGAAGGGGTGCTGGAGGGTGAGGACGTCCTCGTCGTCATGCCGACCGGCTCCGGCAAGTCCGCCGTCTACCAGGTACCCGCCCTGATGCTGTCCGGACCGGTCGTGGTGGTGTCGCCGTTGCTTGCAATGGGGCGAGGGCACGGTGCTGAGCGAGGACGGGACCGCATCACCGTGCTGTTCGACCACGCGGGTTACCACACGCTGTCCCTCGACGCGCCGGCCACCCGAGACGGCCTGCTCACAGTGGTGCGCATGCCGGGGAAGGACCGGTCGGCGACATGACGCGTCGCCGGTTGCGGTCTCCCGTCCCAGGGACTTGGACGGTCCCGACGCCGATGGGAGGGCGGGCATGACCGGCAAGAAGGACCACCGCGAGGACCGCTACGACCGGGCACGCAGCCACGACGGGCCCGGGGCGCACTCGGGGGCGGAGAGCCAGGCGCGGGAGCGATCCGTACCGGGTACGGCAAGCGCCGAAGAGGGCTACCAGCCGGAGCACGGTACGACGGCGGGCAAGCCGCTGGAGGGTGTCGAGGCCGACGAGCGCACCCGACGCGTGCCGGAGGGTGACGAGGAGGCCGACGGCTCCGACGACTGGGGGCACTCCCGCCGGCCCCTCCCGAAGTCGAGCAGGGCATCCGGCCGGACATCAACCGCCGGCCGGCACGAGGTCGCCGTACCGGGACACGGATGTGTCAAGCCCGCCCGTGTGCCTCGTGTGAGCGTCGGGACACGGAGTCGATGACCACCGCGGCGAAGAGCACTCCGCCCGTGATGATGAACTGGACGGCGGTGGGAGTGTCCGTGATCGCCATGCCTGAGGCGATCGACTGGATGACCAGGATGCCGAGCACCGCGTTCCAGGTCGATCCGCGTCCCCCGAACAGGCTGGCGCCGCCGATGACGGCCGCGGCGATGGCGTTGAGCAGCAGGATGCCGGAGCCGGAGTTCTGGCTCACGGAGGTGATCCGCGAGGCCAGGAACATGCCGCCGATCGCGGCCATGGTGCCCGAGACCGCGAGTACCGCGGTCTGTACCCGGGTCACGCTGAGGCTGGCGCGTCGGGCCGCCTCGACGCCGCCGCCCAGTGCGTAGACCTGCCGCCCGTAGTGCGTGCGGCGGAGAACGACGTCGAGGCCGGCCACGAGGACGAGGAAGACCAGGAGGGCGAGCGGCAGGCCCTGGAACCGGTTGAGCACGTACGCGGCCGCGAAAGCGATCACCGCCAACGCTCCCGTGCGTGCCGCGATTCCCCGGAGCGAGCGGTGTGGCATGCCGACGGCCCTGCGCCGCCGTCTGTCCTGGTGGGACACGAGGAAGACCACACCTGCAGCGCCCGCCGCCAGACCGTAGGCCGCGCTGTCATGGGTGAAGTAGTGACTCGTCAGCTTGGCCACGAGCCCGTTCTCGTCGAGGTTGATCGTGCCGCTGTCCCCGAGGATGGAGAGCATGAAGCCGTTCCACGTGAGCAGTCCGGCGAGGGTGACGACGAAGGCCGGTACCCGGGTCCTGGCGAAGGAGAAGCCCTGGACGGTTCCCGCCGCGGTGCCCGCGAGCACCGCGATGATGAGGGCGAGCCATTCCGGTACGCCGTTGTTCACGTTCAGGACGGCGAAGACAGCAGCCGCGAGGCCGCTGATCGAGCCGACCGACAGGTCGAGTTCACCGAGCAGCAGCACGAAGACGATACCGACCGCGATCAGTCCCGTGCCGACGATGTCCACGCTGAGATTGGACAGGTTCCGGGGGGAAAGGAAGTTCTCGTTGAGGGCCTGGAAGATGATCCAGACCGTGGCGAGGACGAGGAGGACAGGGAGCGAGCCCAGTTCGCCGGCGCTCAGCTTGCGCCGCAGGACGGCACCCCAGCCCTGCACCGCACGGGTGACGGCCTGCCCGGGACGTGGCTGACGGGTCCTGACGGTGGGCGCGGCGGGTTCGGGCCGTCTGCCGTCCGCCATGTTGCGCGTCCCTTTCACCATCCCGCCTCCCGGTGGGCCACCCGGCGGGGCACGTTTTCCGTGGCGCCGGTGACGGAGGAGATGATCTGTTCCTGCGAAGCGGTGTTCACGTTGAAGAAGCCGTTGTTGCGACCGAGCCGAAGGACGGCGGCCCGGTCCGCGAGCGCTTTGACGTCCCCCATGTTGTGGCTGATGAGCAGTACTCCCAGACCGCGGTCACGGAACTGGTCGACGAGGTCCAGGACCTCGGTCGTCTGGTCGAATCCCAGCGCCGCGGTCGGTTCGTCCAGCAGGAGCAGCCGCGGGTCACCGAGGAGGGAGCGGGCGATGGCGACCGTCTGCCGCTGACCGCTGGACAGTGAGACGAGGGGGGCGCGCAGGTCGGGGATGCCCCTGGTCAGGCCCTCCAGCAGGTGTCGGGTGCGGCGCTCCATCTCCACCTCGTCCAGGAAGCCGAACCGGCGGATCTCCCGCCCGAGGTAGACATTGCCCACGACGTCGAGGTTTCCGCACAGTGCGAGGTCCTGGTAGACGGTGGCGATGCCGAGGTCCCGGGCGTCGTGGGGGCGCCTGATGTGGACCGTCCGGCCCTCCCACTCGATGACTCCCCTGTCCGCGGGCGACACTCCGGAGATCGCTTTGACCAGGGTGGACTTGCCGGCCCCGTTGTCGCCCAGAAGGGCCACGACCTCCCCGGCGCGGATCTCCAGCTCGATGTCGGTGAGGACCTCGACGACGCCGAAGCGCTTGCACACGCCGTGCATGGCCAGCAAGGGGGGAGTCGGCACGGAGAACATCTCCTTCCCGGACCGGGCCTCGTGAGCAGCCGGCCTGTCAGGTCAGCCCGGCCTCGTCGCAGGCGGCACCCAGCCGGGGCGTACAGATCTGCGGGATCGTGTACACGCCGTCCTTCACCAAGGTGTCCTTGATGTTGTCGACCGTCACGGAGACGGGGGCGAGCATCACGGCCGGGACCTCCGCGCCGGTACTGGTCCGCACCTTGTCCCTGGCGACCCCGGTGAGGCTTTCACCGCGGGCCGCCGCCACGGCCAACGCGGCTCCGGCGGACGCCTCGGGGCCGAAGGGCTTGTAGACGGTCATGTACTGATCGCCGTCCACGATGCGCTGTACGGCCGCGAGTTCGGCGTCCTGCCCGGTGACGGGGGGCAGCGGATCGACCTTGTTCGCCTTGAGGGCGGCGATGCTGCCGGCGGCGAGGCCGTCGTTGGCGGCATAGACACCGTTGATGTTGCCGACGCCGAGGGCCGAGATGGCGCCGGACATGTTCATGTTCGCCGCCTCCGTCCGCCACTGGAGCGTGTCGTACGCCTTGCCGATCCTGACTCTCCCCTCGAGCACGGACAGCGCGCCCTTCTTGAACGACACCGCGTTGGGGTCACTGGGATCGCCGTTCATCATGACGATCTGCTCCTCGCTCACCGTGTCACCCATGGCCTTGAGGAGTGACCTGCCCTGGAGCTTGCCGACCTCCTCGCCGTCGAAGGAGACATAGCCCGCGATCGGGCCCTCGGCGAGACGGTCGTAGGCGATGACCGGGATGTCCGCCTCGTCGGCCTTCTTGACCGCGGCGCCGAGCGATCGGGCGTCGACGGCCACGAGCACGATGGCATCGACACCCTTGGTGATCATCGAGTTCATCTGTTCCTGCTGGACGGCCACATCGTTCTTGGCGTTGGTGTGCTCCACCGCGCAGTCGGCGCACAGCTCGCCGATCTTCTCTTCGAGCAGGGGCCTGTCCTGCCCCTCCCAACGGGCCGTGGTGGCGTCCGGCAGGAGCAGGCCGATCCTGGGCGCGTCGGATCCGTCGCCGTCCTTCCCGGCGTCGGCGCCGCAGGCCGCCAGGGCCATGGCTGTGGAGACGGCGGTCATGGCGAGGGCCGCCTCCCGTGTGCGGGCCTTCATGCGCGGGACCTCCTTCGTCGGCTGCCCGTGACCGGCCTTCGACGGGCCTGAGGTCCGACGGCTGCGCCCCGCCGGCCTACGCGAGGCAGGGGTCGTATCGGCCGTGCGTGACGCGGTGCGACGGCACTCGCCATGTCGAGTCGGTTCGCCACGCCAACCGGGGGACCTGGGCGAACAGCGGCCGGCACCCTCACGCGCGGCTGAGACCCCGGCCGACGCGAAGGTGGCCTGGTGCCGGCGCGCAGGGGCCTCCGCCCGATTGTCCCGGCGTCGGCAGTCGGCGGGCTGCCGCGATGCCGAAGCCGAACCTCGGGATGAACCGCACCGCGTGGAAGTAGCAAGACGACCACGTCGTCAGTGTGGCACCGGGGGCGGTGATCTGCGAGCGCACCGGCGGTCCGCGGCCAGTGACCACAGAAGTGGATCTGTCCGTTTCGTTCGCGTATGAGACTCTGGGTAGGTGGGTGCCTGGGTCTCCCAGCGCGTCGGCACCTGCGCCATGGGCGGGAGGTACGTTGCGGACATGCCTCATGACGGCCGGGCCCGGGCCGGAGTCACCGAGCTGCGGGCAGCCGAGGCCGGCACGGCAGGCACGGGTTCTCCTCAGCCTCCGATGCCGGAGGTCGCCGTGAGCGACCGGGCCCTGACGTTCGCCGGCGTGGAGCTGGCAGCGGTCTATGTGCCCGATGCCGCGAACGAAGAGCTTCGGCTGGTGGAGACCGCCGGACGCGTCACTCCTCAGCACGGGGTGCCGGAGCGGCTGTCACTGTCCGGTGGCTCGCCCGCGGCGCACGCCTTCCACACCGACCGGCCGGTGTGGCTCACTCCCGCCGTGCTCACCTCCTCATTCGAGAACGTGCCGACGCCGCCGCGGGCGGATATGGCGCTCGGCGCGCTGCCTCTCGCGTCCGGGGGCGGACGACTGGGCTGCCTCGTCGTGATGGGCGGGTCCGTGGAAGGCTTCGCGGCCGAGCAGCGGCGCTTCCTGGAGCGCTACGCCGGCGCGATCGCCGACATGGTGCAGTCCAGGACCGGTCGGTCCGAGCCTTCGGCGGTGCTGTATCCCGCGCTGCGGGGTCTGTGCGTCGGCTCCTTCGTTCTGGTGCCGGACACCGGGGTGATCGAGGCGGACGAGACGCTGCTCGAACTGGTCGGCATCACGCCGGACGACTTCGACGGCAAGGCCGACACCCTGCTCGCGCACGCCTTCCCCGAGGACATGCACGCGCTGATGTCGGTCCTGGAACCGCGAGGCCAGGCGTACGGGCGGCGGGAGTTGGAGTTCCGGGTCCGGCGCCCCACCGGGGAAATGCGCTGGCTGAGTCTGAGCTGCCGGGTGGCGGCGGGCACCGAGGTCAGGCCGGAGCAGGTGCTGGGCGTGGTGACGGCGACCTCGGTGCTGAGCCGGAGTGCCGATGACGTCTCCAGGATCCAGTGGCTGACCGCCGCGCTCGATGGCGCCGCGACGGTCCGTGACGTCGGCCGGGTCGCCGTCACCGCGCTGCGTGAGCCGTTGGGCGCCGACCGGGTGGCGCTCGCCGAGCTGCAGGACGACCGGCTCATGGTCACCGTGCTGGATCCGCCGCAGCCCACCGCCTGGCCGGAGATCTGGCGTTCCCAGTGGCGTTCGGAATGGCCCGACGCGCCGGTCAGCGCTCTGCCCACCCTGCAGTTGGCCCTGCAGGACGGACGCATGGACCTGTGGCCCGCCGGTTCGGCCCTCGAAGACGGACTCGCGGGCATCGGCGGCGGAGGCCTGGCCGTGCTCCCGCTCCCCGCCAAGGGTGGGGTGGCCGGCGTGTGTCTGGTCGGCTGGCAGCAGCCGCACGAGTTCGTCCCCGAGGAACGAACCCTGCTGACCGCCACCGCCGCGCTGGTCGGACAGGCCCTCAAGCGGGCCCACGCGCACGACGCCGAGCAGGAACTCGCGACGATGCTCCAGCGCAGTCTGCTGCCTCGACGCCTTCCGGAACTGCCCGGGTGCACGGCCGTGGCACGTTATCTGCCGGCCATGCGGGGGTTGCAGGTGGGCGGCGACTGGTACGACGTCATCGCCCTGTCCGAGGAGCGGGTCGCGCTCGTCATCGGTGACGTGCAGGGACACAGCGCCGGGGCCGCCACGATCATGGGCCAGATGCGTACCGCGGTCAGGGCGTACGCGGTGGAGGGCCATCCGCCCGACGTGGTCGTGTCCCACGCCAACCGCCTCCTGGTCGGCATGGAGACCGACCTGTTCGCCACCTGTTGCTATGTCGAACTGGACCTGGAGGAGGGCAACACCCTGTTCGTCCGGGCCGGCCACCTCGCCCCGCTGGTGCGCCATCCCGACGGACGTACCGAGGAGGTGCAGGTCGAGGGCGGGCTTCCGCTCGGCATCCTCGCGGAGGCGGAGTTCCCCATGACCGCGGTCGCGCTGGAGCCCGGGACGGTGCTCGCCCTGGTCACCGACGGCCTGGTCGAGGCCTCCGACCTGCCCTTGGACGAGGGCATGCGCCGCACGCGCACCGCACTCGCCGCGGCCGATCCGGTGGACCCTGGGGGCATGGCCGACGCGCTGCTCGGCGACGTCGGCCGCCGTGAGGACGACGTGGCGCTGTTGCTGCTGCGCTACGACGGCCTGCAGACCCGGCCGATCCGGGCCGACTGGGTGGTGTGGCGGCTGCCCGACGCCGTCATGCACGCCCGCCGTTTCACCGCGCGCACGCTGCGCCGCTGGAAGACCGAGGAAGCGGCCGACGCGGTGCTCCTGGTCGTGTCCGAACTCGTCACCAACGCGCTGGTGCACACCCAGGGCCCGGTCCGCGTGGATCTGACGCTGCGCGGTGACCGGGTGCGCGTCAGTGTGAGCGACTCCTCGCCACGGGCGCCCGCCAAACCGGTGATCGTGGACTGGGAGTCGACCGGCGGCCGGGGCCTGCTTCTGGTCGAGGCGATGTCGGACTCCTTCGGCTCGATGCCCGTCGCCGGCGGCAAGCAGGTGTGGAGCGAGATCACCGTGCCGCGCCGCGAGTCCGCACCCGCGGACCCGGAACCGCGGGCAGGACGAGGGGGCATGCCATGAGGACACGTATCCGGTATGTCGTGGCGGTGGTCGTCGCCGGCCTGCTGGCGATGCCTCTGGCCGCCTGCGGAGAAGACGGCGAGGCGGGCGCGGACAGCTTCACCATCGGACTGCTGCTGCCCAGCCGAGCGCTCCCGCGCTGGGAGCACTCCGACAAGCCCTTCATCGAGCAGCAGTTGAAGAAGCTGTGCCCCGGCTGCACGATGCAGTACGCCAATGCCGAGAACGACGCGACGACGCAGGCGCAACAGATGACGTCCATGATCACCAAAGGGGTCCGGGTCCTGATCCTGGACGCCGCCGACACCAGGGCGCTGCGCTCCTCGATCCGGGAGGCACGAAAGGCGGACATCCCCGTCGTCGCCTACGACCGGCTCGCCGAGGGACCGATCTCCGGCTACGTCAGCTTCGACGGTGAGCAGGTCGGCAAGCTCCAGGGCGAGGCGCTCCTGAAGGCCATGGGGGCCGCAGCGGACGACGCGAACGTCGTCATGATGAACGGCGATCCCACCAGCCCCAACGCGGCGTCGTACCGCAAGGGCGCCCTGTCCGTTCTCCAGGGCAAGGCGAAGATCGCCAGATCGTACGACACCCTCGGGTGGAGCACGGAGAACGCCCACGCCCACATGTCTGCCGCCCTGTCGGCTCTCGGCCCGGACCGCATCGGAGGGGTCCTCGCCGCCAACGACGCCATGGCGGCAGGCGTCATCTCCGCCCTCAAACGCGCTGGTGTGCGGGACCTTCCTCCGGTCACCGGTCAGGACGCCGAACTCGCGGCGGTGCAGCGCATCGTCCGAGGCGAGCAGTACATGACGGTGTACAAACCCTTCAAGGCGGAAGCCGCAGCGGCCGCCGCCATGGCTGTCGCCCTGGGACGCGGCGAGGAGGCCCGCGACGTCGCCAGGACGGCTACCGACAGTCCCACCACCCGGGACATCCCGTCCGTGCTGCTCACTCCCACCGCGGTGACGGTCGGCGACATCGACGAGACCCTCGTCAAGCAGGGCGTGTACACCATCGACCAGATCTGCACCCGCAAACTCCGGCCCGCCTGCGACGAGGCCGGCCTCACGCAGTGAGGGCGTCTGTCCGGTGCTCGGCGGACAAGGCGGTCGCGGTCCGTGCCGGCGGCGTGGTGACACCGGACGTCCCTCGTCCTCGGGCCGCAGGAGCGGGCCCGGGACGAGGGACGCGGGCATCACCTGGCCTTGTTGACGAAGTCGTCGGTGTAGGTCTTCGACAAGTCGACGGTGTGGCCCTTGACCGTGGGGTCGAAGGCGGAGAGGACCTTGAGGACGGTCTTGGGACCGTCGGCGGGCATCAGGCCGGTCGGCGAGTACATGCCCTTCTCGTTCTGCAAGGCCTTGGCGTAGACGTCCTTGCCGACGCCCGCGTAGTAGTCCGCCGGCATCTTGTCGGCGATCTGGGCGGCGGTGTGCGTCTGGATCCACTTGAGCGTCTCGACATAGGCGTTGACGAGCTTCTGCACGGTGGCCGGGTTCTTCTGGACGAAGGCGCTGGTCATGTAGAGACAGGACGCCGGGTAAGTGCCGCCCAGCGCCGCCTTGGCGCCGGCCGCGGTGCGCATGTCGATCAGCGGAGTGGCCAGCTTCTTCTGCTCCAGCATGGAGATGGTGGGCTCGGTGGTCATGCCGGCGTCGATCTGCTTGTTCTGCATGGCGGCGACGAAGGTGGAGCCCGCGCCGACGGCCACCGAGGTGGCCTTGCCCGGCTTGACCCCGTTCTTGGTCGCCAGGTACTCGGTGAGGAAGTTGGTGGAGGAGCCGAGGCCCGTCACGCCGAGGTGCTTGCCGGAGAAGTCGGCCGGGCTCTTGACGCTGCCGGCCTCGTCGCTGCGGACCATCTCCACCTCGCCGGGCGCCTGGAGCAGCTGGACCACGGACTCGGTGGACTTGCCCTTGGACTGCAGGTCGATGTTGTGGTCGTAGAAGCCGACGACCGCGTCGATCTGGCCGGAGATCATGGCGGTCTCGGCCTCGACTCCGGCGGGTTCGTCGGAGAGCTTCACGTTGATGCCCTGAGCCTTGTAGTAGCCGAGCTTCTCGGCCAGCATCACCGGCAGGTAGATCTGCTTGTCCAGGCCGCCGACCATGATTCTGACGGTGGGCGTTCCACCGGAGCCCTTGGCGACGGACTGGGTGCTCGAACCGCCGGAGCAGGCGGACAGGGTGAGGGCCAGGACCGTGCAGGCGGCGGCGGGGATCAGGGTGTGCTTGGCCAGCTTCATCGCTGGTCTCCTTCGTGGTGTGTGGTGTGCGGAGTGCGTGGTGAAGGCCGGGAGGGGGACTACAGGCCGCTGTCGGCGGACAGCTGGGTGGGCCGCCAGCGCAGCACCTTCTTCTCGAAGCGGGTGACGAGGAACTCCGCGATCAGGGCGAGGACGGCGATGATCAGGGTTCCGGCGTAGACGCCGTCGGCGTTGAAGTTGCCCTGGGCCTGGGCTATCAGCTGGCCGAGGCCGGCCTGGGCGCCGAGCATCTCGCCGACGATGGCGCCGATGAGGGCGAAGCCGAAGGCCGCGTGGAGGGAGGCGACGATCCATGTCATCGCCGAGGGAAGGACGACCTGGGAGGTCACCCGCCATTCGGAGGCGCCCAGGATGCGGGCGTTGGCGATCAGGTTGCGGTCGACCTCGCGGGTGCCCTGGAAGGCGTTGAAGAAGACCGAGAAGAAGACCAGGACCACGGCGAGCGCGACCTTGCCGGACGGGCCGAGGCCGAACCAGATGATGAACATCGAGCCGAGCACGATGCGCGGGATGGAGTTGGCCGCCTTGATGAACGGTGCCATCACGTCCGCCAGCGCCCGGATCCGGCCCAGGGCGATCCCCAGGACGACTCCGGCGACGGTGCCGATGAGGAAGCCGAGGACGGTCTCCTGCATGGTGACGCCGATGTTGTGCCAGATGGAGCCGAGCGAGGTGCCGTCGGTGAACCAGGTCTTCAGCTGGGCGACGACACCGTCGGGCGATCCGTAGGTGAACTTGTCGAGCGAGCCGCTGGAGGCGCCGAGCTGCCAGCCGCCGAGCACCAGCACGACCAGCCCGATCTGCGCGAGCAGGATGAGCAGCCGGCGGCGGCGTGTGCGGGACCTGGCGGTGCGGATCAGCGCGGCCTCGTCGGCGGGGAGCGGGGGAGCGGCGGGGCCGGGGTCCTTGTTGACGAGGAGGTCGGTCATCACGGGTCTCCTAGACCGAGGCGGTGGCGGGGGTGGTCTGGGCGCCCGACGTGCGGGCGTAGGCGAGCGTGACCTCGTCGCGGAGGGTCTCCCAGATCTGCTCGTAGATCTCGATGAAGTGCGGGTCGAAGCGGATCTCCTGGACCTTGCGGGGGCGGGGCAGGTCGACGCGGAAGGTGTCCTTGACCGTGCCGGGGCCGACGGTGAGGACCACGACCTTGTCGGCGAGCGCGATGGCCTCCTCCAGGTCGTGGGTGACGAAGACGACGGCCGGGCGGGTCAGCTCCCACAGGGACAGCAGCTCGTCCTGGACGATCTGCCGGGTCTGGACGTCGAGCGCGGAGAACGGCTCGTCCATCAGCAGGATCTCGGGCTCGTTGATCAGCGTTTGCGCCAGCGCAACCCTTTTGCGCATGCCGCCGGACAGCTGGTGCGGCAGGCGGTCCTCGAAGCCGGACAGGCCGATCCGGCGCAGCCAGTCACGGGCCTTGGTGACGGCCTCCTTCTTCGGTGTGCCGCGGAACTGCGGTCCGGCCGCCACGTTGTCCAGCACCGACTTCCACGGGAAGACGGCGTCGGTCTGGAACATGAAGCCGACCCGGGGGTCGATCCCGGTGACCGCTTCGCCATGGATCAGGGTTTGGCCCGCGTTCGCCTGCTCCAGGCCGGAGATCAGCGAGAGGGTGGTCGACTTGCCGCAGCCGGTCGGGCCGACCACCGCGCAGAACTCGCCGGGGGCCACCGTCATGTCGAGGTCACGCAGAGCGGTGTAGACCCCGCCTGACGGGGTGCGGAACCGCTTGGTCGCCTGGCGCAGCTCGATCGCCGGAGCCGTACCGGTCACTGGTTCGGGCACTGCTTCGCACCGCCTTCGGAAGATGTCGGAGAAGTACGTTGCGCCGGTGTTTCCGGCGGGTGACGAGAACGTAGGCCCCCGTCCACGGCGGGGCGAGACTTCCGAAGGTTGCGCGGGTTTCCCACGTTGAACGGGGTTCTGCGCGTTCTGCTCAGTGATCCAGGGGGTGGGCAGAGCGCCCGCGGACAGGCACAATCACGCCACCACGGGTACGGCGCAGGGGCCGGTCCCGAACGAGGCACGACCGGGGCGAACGCACCTGTGATACCCATCCGAATCCGGATCGGCCGCGGCGGGACGGGGAGACTCTCCGCGCGGATCCTGGCCAACCAGCTGCTCATCCTCGCGCTCACCGGACTCGCCGGCTTCGTACTGTTCGCCGTCGCGCAGCGGGCCGAACTCGACCGCGCCTACGAACAGCGCGCCCTGGCCATCGCACAGACCATGGCCGCCGAACCGCAGATCCAGCAGGCCATGGAGTACGGCGGCGGCGGGGACGTGGTCCAGACCGTCGCCGAACGGATCCGCAAGGCGTCGGGAGCGTCGTACGTCGTGGTGACCGACCTGCACGGGGTGCGCCACTCGCACCCGATGCCGTCACTGATCGGCAAGACCGTGACCGACCCCCTCGCCGCCCGCGACGGACGTCCGCACGTCGGCATCGACGTAGGGGCCACCGGACGGTCCGCCAACGGCCAGGCCCCGTTGTACGGGCCCACCGGCACGCTGGTCGGCGAGGTGTCGGCGGGCCTGCCGGAGCGCGATGTGCTCGGTGAGCTGTGGCGGGAGCTGCCCACCTTCGGCCTGTACGCCGCGATCGCCGTCGCGCTCGGATCGGCGGCCGCGTTGCTGCTGGCCAAACGGCTGAAACGGTCGACGTTCGGACTGGAACTGGAGGAGATCGCCGGGCTGCTCCAGGACCGCGAGGCGATGCTCCACGGCATCCGCGAAGGGGTCGTCGCCTTCGACCCCGACGGCAGGATCACCGTGGTCAACGACGAGGCCCGGCACCTCCTCGGCCTCGGCACCGCACTCGGCAGCGAGCTGGCGGACGTCCTGCCGGACGGGCGGCTGCGCCGCGCCCTGGACGGCACCGTGACCGGCACCGACATCAGCGTGCTGACCGACGACCACTGCCTGGTCGTCAACCGCATGCCGGTGGCGCTGCACGGCCGGGAGCTGGGCGCCGTCGTCACCGTCCGCGACCGCACCGAACTCGTCGGCCTGCTGCGCGAACTGGACTCGGTGCGCGGCCTGACCGACGCCCTGCGCGCCCAGCAGCACGAGTTCACCAACCGCATGCACACGGTGGCCGGACTGCTGGACATCGGCGACCACGACGCCGCCTTCGAGTTCGCCGTCGAGTCGGCCGGCGCCGAGCAGGCGCTGACCGAGTCCGTACGCGGGCGGATCGGCAACGCGCTGATGGTCGGGCTGATCGTGGCCAAGACCACGGTCGGTGCGGAACGCGGGGTGCGGATCGTACTGAGCGACGACTCCGCACTCGGCCAGCACCCACCACATCTGCAACGGCTGCTGACCATCGTCGGCAACCTGCTGGACAACGCGATCGACGCGACGGCCGGCGGGCCGCCCCCGACGAGCGGCCGCGAGGTGCGGCTCTCCCTGATCGAGGACGTCGACGAGGTGACCGTGCGGGTGGCGGACAGCGGTGCCGGCATCCCACCGGGCGCCGCCGACGCCATCTTCCAGGACGGCTGGACCACCCGCCCCGACCGGGGCACCGCCCGGCGGGGTCTGGGCCTGGCCATAGTGCACCGGCTGGTGCAGCGCCACGGCGGCACCATCACGGTGACCGAGGGCCCGGGCGCGGTCTTCACCGTCGTACTGCCCCTGCCGGACGTCGCCCCCGCGACCCAGGGAGCGCTGTTCACCACGATCCTGCCGACAGGAGGTGAACGAGGATGATCCGGACCCTGGTGGTGGACGACGACTTCCGGGTGAGCCACATCCACTGCGACTACGTGTCCCGTGTCGAGGGCTTCGAAGTGGTCGGCGAGGCGGCCACCGTGGCCGACGCGCTGGAGGCGGTCCGCACCCTGCGCCCCGACCTGGTGCTGCTCGACATCTTCCTGCCCGACGGCAGCGGACTCGACGTGCTGCGACAGCTCAGCGGGGACGAGGGCGGGGACCGCCCCGACGCCATCATGATCACCGCCGACCGGGACATCACCTCGGTGCGCGTCGCCATGAAACTCGGCGCCGTGGGGTACCTGGTCAAGCCCTTCGGCTCCGGCGACCTGGCCAAGCGGCTGATGGCCTACCGGGAACTCCAGCACCGCATGGAGGCACTCGGCTCGACCCCGGAAACCGACCAGGCCGACGTGGACGCCCTCTTCAGCGCCGCCCACCCGCCCACCGTCCCCCGCGTCCCGGCCAAGGGCCACTCGGCGCCGACCCTCGCCCTCCTGCACCAGATCCTGCGCACCGCCCACAGCGCACTCTCCGCGGCCGAGGCCGCCGAACTCACCGGCGTCTCCCGCGCCACCGCCCAGCGATACCTGTCCTACCTCGTCAAGGAAGGCCTGGTCCGGCTCGAACTCCGGTACGGGGCCACGGGCCGGCCCGAACACCGCTACCGGATCGTCCACTGATCCTTTACGTCCCACAGGGCGACGCATGGTCATGGGTGCGCCTTGGGCAACTCACGTACCAGAAGCGCCAAAAGCCTGGCAAAGGGGTCTGGGGCAACTGCCCGGCACCGTGCCATCGTGCCTGCCATGACGACAGATCACCTCACTCACGACCGGCCACTGGGCCCGGTACGGCACGCGGCGAGCAAGGTGCCGGAGGTGACCGTCTATTTCTGGATCATCAAGGTGCTGACGACCGGCATGGGTGAGACGGCCTCCGACTTCCTGGCCCACCGGCTCGGACCGATCCCCGCCGTCGGACTTGGCGGCCTCGCCCTGGTGGCCGCCCTGGCGGCGCAGTTCGCCGCCCGCCGGTACGTGGCGTGGATCTACTGGACGACGATCGTCGTGATCAGCGTGTTCGGCACGATGGCCGCCGACGTCCTGCACGTCGGCCTCGGCGTGCCGTACGCCCTCTCGACCCCGTTCTTCATGGCCGCGCTGGCCGCCGTCTTCGCCCTCTGGCACCGCGGCGAACGCACCCTGTCCATCCACAGCATCCACTCCCGGCGCCGCGAGACCTTCTACTGGGCCGCCGTGCTGGCCACGTTCGCCCTGGGCACCGCCGCCGGGGACCTCACCGCCTCCATGGGCCTCGGCTACCTGGGCTCCGCCGTCCTGTACGCCGCCGCGATCGCCGTCCCGGCCGTCGCCCACCGCCGGGGCAGCCTGAACGCGGTGACCGCCTTCTGGGCCGCGTACGTCCTCACCCGCCCGCTCGGTGCCTCCCTCGCGGACTGGATGGCCGTCAGCCACCACCGAGGCGGACTGAACCTGGGCCTGGGTCCGGTCACCCTGTCCTGGACGGTGGCCATTGTGGGCTTCGTCGGCTATCTGGCCACCTCCCGCAAGGACGTGGGCCGTACGTCACGGATCTCGGCTCACGTGTAGGCGGGCGGGTCTTGAGGTGTGCGTCGGGGCGTCAACACGCGGAACTCGTTGCCGTCGGGATCGAGCATCTCCACCCAACTGTCCTCGCCCTGGCCGGTGTCGATTCGGGTCGCGCCCAGGGAGAGAAGACGGTCGACCTCGGCCTGCCGATCACCGTGGCCAGGTGGAGCGAGGTCGAGACGCAGCCGATTCCTGCCCGTCTTCGGCGCGACCGGTGGACCACCCCACGTGATCTTCGTACCGCCGCGCGGCGACTGGATCGCGGTCTCCTGGTCCTGGTCCCAGACCAACGGCCACCCCAGCGCCTCGCTCCAGAAGTACCCGACTTCCTGCGAACCGTCGCAGGCCAGCGCTCCGACGAATCCGCAGTCGGCGAGGAACTCGTTGCCCGGCCCGATGACGCAGAACTCGTTGCCGTCGGGGTCGGCGAGCACCACGTGCCCCTCCTCCGGGAGTTGGCCGACGTCGATGTGCTGTCCGCCGAGTCCGAGCGCCCTGGCCACCGTCTGCTGCTGGTCCTCCAGGGATGTACTCGTCAGATCGAAGTGCATCCGGTTCTGGCCGACCTTCCGCTCCTCGGTCGGAAGGAAACGGACCCGGAACTCGGTGTCCACACCGGGCAGGATCAAGACGCCGTCGCGTGGATCGTCGGCCATCTCCCGACCCAGGACCCCGGACCAGAACCGCGCCAGACCCAGCGGCTCGCTCGCATCGAAGCAGATCGCGAACAGTTGACAAGTCATTACCCTGCGATCTCCGATCCAGTGACTGACCGCTGTCGGCAGGGCGCCTCGGCAGCCCCTCGAACGGCAGCCTAAGGGTGAGGGGGTGTCACCCGCAGCCGAGTATTCGCCGGCAGCCGCAACGGCCCGGCCACCACCGGGTTCAGCGCCTGGCTGCTCGGGCCCGTGTTCGCGAACGGCCGGGTCAGTTGGGCTCCCCCAGGCAGCTCAGAGATGGCCGGCGTGGGCCGCCGACGGTGGAGGTCGTTCACGTGACGGTCCTGCTCAACCCCGATGCGGCACCGTCCGGGGAGCGGCTGGTATGCCTGTCACTTGCCGGGGGTACGGCGTAGGCGTTCCGGGCAGCAGACGGAGGTCCTGTCAGGAAGACCGACACTCGCCGAGCTCCCTGAGAAGCGGTACTCGTTCCCGGTGAGGGCCGATGGTCAGGGGCCCTGCTGGGCGTCGTCCCCGAGCATGTCCCACCACCCGGTGAACCATGCCTGGGTTTCGGCCAGTTCGGTGGGCGGTTGGGTGAACAGGGGCGGGTCCGGCAGGCCGTCCGGGGTGAGGAAAAGGGATGCGAGGCCGCGGTCGTTGTTCAGGTGATACAGAACGGTGAGCGGGTGGGAGGGCAGGGGGCGGACTTCCAGACGTATGTCGGGGACCAGGTCGCGGATGCGATCGAGCCGGGTGCGCAGTTCCTGCGTCCGGATACGGGCCGCGGAGTCCAGGTCTTCCGAGGGGGCGACGGTGAGCAGTACCCGGATCTGGAGCGTGAGGGGGGCCCGACCCCTTTGCCTGACGTCTTCGAGGCGGGGTACGAGCGCCTGCAGGAGCTGGTCGAGGCCGGGGGCGACGACGTCGATGGCGACGCGGGGCGTCGCGAAGGCCTCGGCGAGCGCCTGGGTCAGGTCCGCCTCCTGGCCGACTTCCGCCTCTTGTTGGGGAATTCGGGTCACGATGGAGCCGGAGCCCTGCCGACTGATGATGTATCCGTCGTCCGACAGCCGTCGCAGGGCGCGCTGCACGGTCTCCCGGGAGACACGGAACTCTTCGGCCAGCGCCCGCTGGGGAGGCAACGACGCGCCGAGTCGGAGTTCACCGGACGCGATCCGTGCGAGCAGCGCATCGATGATCCGCTGTTGTTCAGCGCCGCCGGGCCTCCGTGTGACCACTTGATCGTAGGCGAAGGCGTCGGACTCGGGCGGGATCGGCTGCGCGGCCGGATCGTCCTCAATGAGCCGGAGGGCGAGGAAGTCCCCGGCGCTGCCCGGCGATTGCCGCAGGAACGCGGAGATCTCCTGCCTGACGACCTCCTGCACGGCGGTCACGTCCTGCCTCAACTGTGCACCGAGCAGCGCCTCCCGTACCCCGGGACGGAAATGGAACAGGGCCCTGGCCGGGTCGGTCCGGGCCGTGACCTCCCACGGCGTGAACAGACCTCCGAGCGCCACTTCGGCGAGGTGTCCGTGGTCCCCGTCCGGCAGCATCACCCGCCGCACCAGATTCATCACCGGCAGGGTGAGCGGCACCGCGGACAGATAGCCGGCAAGCTGCCTGGCCTGCGGGGACGCGCTGTGCTGGAAGCGCTGGACGGCCTGGAACGCGCGCGCAACCCCCGGTCGCTCCTCCGCACCGGGCCGCGGCGCGTCACTGAGCAGCACGCACGGCAGATGCCGGCGCCGGCCGTCGCCGGAGATCAGCCGGGCGAGTTCGGCCAGCGAATGCGGAGAGAAGTCCAGGACGGGTAGGCCGGTTCGGTGGTCCGTCGGGTGGCGGCGTGCACGGTCACCGGCCGCGGACAGCGACCAGTTGAC
The DNA here is from genome assembly GCF_056820935.1 of Streptomyces sp. Q2. NCBI lineage: Bacteria > Bacillati > Actinomycetota > Actinomycetes > Kitasatosporales > Streptomycetaceae > Streptomyces > Streptomyces sp. Q2. Next base: position 36,373 of record NZ_JBXEJE010000050.1, read on the forward strand.
GTTCGGTGCGGCCGGTCCGGGCGTGCGGATCCAGTGCGGTGCGGCCTTGATGGCGCTCTGGTCCCACAGGCGTTCGGGCAGGATGTCCAGGAGTGCGACAACGCTGTGCGCCGTCCACGTGAGCAGGGCTTGATGCAGGCCACGGGCGTCCCACGCGGTCGACACCGCGTCGCTGAGCAGGAGCACCAGGCCCCTCTCCCGGGGCCGGACGAGCGAAGAGGCGGGCCGGCGCCGCCCGTGTGGGGTGCGGGACAACGTGACGTCTTCGGTGTCCGTGTGCAGGTACCACAGCTGAGTGGTGCGGAACAGGCCGGTCTGTACGAGCGCCCGGTGCCACTGCGTGACGAGGTCGTGCCACAGCAGCATGGAGGGGTGCGTGTCTACGACCACCGTCAGCTCCAGCCAGCGCTCCTTCGCCGGTCGCAGGACGGGGAGCAGCGTCCGGTGTCCGATGCTGGCCGAGACAGTCGCTTCCTCGTCCAACTCGAGCCGGTTGCCCGGGAGTCGGCGTCGGCCGAGTGGGCGCAGCGCGCGCATCAGGGCGAGCGGGTCAGCGAGCGGTGCTGCCCGCCGTACGCGGACGTACTCGCCGCTGCGCCGCGTGGCCGGCCGCACAGCCGGACGCCTCCCCGGTACATCCGGTGGAGCGGCGAGCGGGGGCGCGGGGAAGAGGGCGGCGCCCCGGGGTGGGGGAGCGGAGGGTCCGGTCGGGACGGGTGCGGAAGGAGGCGGTGGGAACGCCGTCGCGGCATGCGGCTCGGGGGCGGGCGTCGGCGGACCGCTCATGCACCGGGCGAGCCAGAGGATGTCGGCCAGCTCCTCGGGCCCGGTGTCGACTCCTGCCGTCGCGATGGCGTCCCGTACCTCGTCCAGCACCGCCGGCTCACGCGCTCGGGTTGTCGGTGAGCCGTTCCAGGGCGACGGAGAGCAGCCGCTCGTTGTCGGCGGGGTTCGGCCAGGCGCCGCTCAGGCGTAGTTGGATGGCGTTCAGGAGCTGGTCGGTCGCGAGGTCGCCGGTCTCGCGGCGGCCGAGGAAGTCGTCGATCAGAGCGCTCGAGGGGTCCGCACCGGGGTCGACGCCTAGCCGCTTGCGCACGATTTCCTCGAGGCGGTCCCGCCCCGGAGGTGCGATGTGCAACCTGATGCAGCGTCGCAGGAACGGCGGGGGAAACTCCCGCTCGCCGTTGCTGGTCAGAACCACCACCGGGAAGGCGCTGCACTGGGCCCGCCCGCCGTCGATCCGGGCCGAGGGTTCCGGTCCGTCCGCGGTGCCGATCGGGGGAGCCGCGTCCTGGGCGGCGATTCGGGCCAGCTCGGGGACCTCGAACGCCCCCTCCTCGAAGACGGTCAGCAGATCGCCGGGAAGGTCGAGGTCGCACTTGTCGATCTCGTCGATCAACAGGACGCGGGGACGCGACTGGGGGAGCAAGGCGGTGCCGAGCGGCCCCAGGCGCAGATACGTCGAGATGGGCAGCGGCTCCGCGGCGTCGTGGCCTGCTGCCTCCTGCGGTGACCGGCGCAGCGAGGAGTCGTGCAACCGCCCGATGGCGTCGTATGCGTAGAGGCCGTCCCGGAGACTGCTGCGGCTGGTGATCGGCCAGCGGAGCACCGGCCCGAGATCCAGATCCGCCGCGATGCTGTACGCCATGGTGGACTTTCCGACCCCGGGTTTGCCGGTGATCAGGAGCGGGCGGCGCAGATACAGCGCGGTGTTGACCACGTCGATCTCGTGGTCATCGGGCACGAACCCGTTGCCGCGCTCCAGGGTTTCCTCCCAGGCGGCTCCGCCGACCGGCGGCCTGTACTGCGCGCCTACCCCCGGGAACCGCCGCCACGGGGGCGCACTGAGTCCGAGCCGCTCGAGCCGCTGTGCGGCGGTGCCCGGCCCCTGGTAGATCCACCAGTCCTGCACGGTGTCCTCGTTCCTTCCTAGGGCCTCGTCCGGATGGGTCCCCGCCGCGTTCTAGCCGAGCCGCTGGCGTTCGGGCCTGCGGTCCGGATCGTCCCAGAGCAGCGCGAGACCGTGCTGCCACGTCTGTTCCTGCGGCTGCACCGCGATTCCCTCGATCCGCAACCGACGTAGTTTGTACGGTAGTTCGCGCAGGTCGACGTGTGTGCCCGCGGGACCGAGCGCCCGGTCGAGGCCCGCTGCGTCGGCGCTGAACGCATCGCCGTGCGGCGGGCCGTCGCGCCGCCACACGGCGATCGGAACCCCCGCGTCGAGAACCGCGTCGAGGGCGTCCGGCAGTTGCGCCTCGGACACCCCGGCCAGGACGCACACCGGCAGATGTCGGTCGGCCTGCAGCTCCACGCCGAGGTGGGTGGACAGCGCGTGCCGACCGACCAGCCAGATGGGCTGGGACGGCAGTCCCGTGCCCGGGGTGAACAGCGCCCATTCGCCGCCGCCGTACGCCTTGAACCAGGCCCACTTGCGCTTCCACAGGTGGTAGGCCGCCCCCGTGCGCTCCTCCGGGCAGCGCACCACTACCTCGAACTGCAAGCCGAGGCGCTGCGGTCGGCCCCGCCGCCCGATCGGCAGCTCCCAGTCCTCCACGTGCTCGGGCAGCAGCTCGAAGGGCAGATGGAACTCGATACGGCCGATGCAGGTCTGCTCGGCACCGTTCGCGGAGAACCGGTCGAGAAGCGTGCCGAGTTGACGGCCCAGTTCCAGCTGGGCGGATGGCACGTCCAGCGGGTCCTGCGAGCACCACACCGCGTCGAAACTGTCGTGGTGCAGCCACACGTCCACCCAATAGGCTGCCTCCACACTGGATTTGCGCAGTTGTACGTGCAGTTCGGGTGCCGTCGTGCGACGGGCGGGCGCGGGAGGTACAGCGCCGACGCGGAGCCGGGCGGACGTGCGGTCCACCCAGGAGTCCAGGCGTTCGCCCCAGTCGCGGTTCTCGGCGTAGGCGGCCAGACAGCGGGCGAACAGCAGGGAGAAGGGCAGCCGGGACCGCCCCTGGCGTTGCTCCAGATCGCGGACGAGCTCGGTCAGACCGTCGTCGGGCGGCGGCAGGGTACTGATCGGTGGTGCGGCGCATTCGGCGGTGGCGAACGCCCACGAAATCGCGTCGTAGGTGTAGGCGGGCAGGTCCTGTTCGGCGGCCAGCGTGGCCAGCTCGCGCCAAGCGGCGTCGTCGAGGCGGGGGACACGCTCGGCCGGGGCATCGCCCCAGTGGTTGCCGAAGAGGGACGAGCCGTCCCAGTCGCGGTCGATGATGAACTGTGGCACTTGCCAGGCACGCTGGTCCGCTTTGAGCCTCAGGAACCTTCCCCGCAGGCGGCGGGCGAGGTGGGGCAGCTGCTCCGCGCCCTGCCCCGCCGTCAACTCGGAGAGTTCCTCCAGGAGGTGCTCGGTGAACAGACCGGCCCCGCGATCCGCCAGGTTCTGCGCGGCCTCTCCGGGTCTGGCCGCGTACAGCCGGAACTGCCTGCGGTCGGAGCGGGCCGCACTGCTGCCGTAGTCGACGGATCCCAGCGTCAGTCCCCGGGCGAGGCGTTCGTCCACCCGGCAGGCGTCGGCGATGGCGATCTGGTGGCGGAAGCAGCCGCCCGGCAGTCCGTTCAGCCAGCGCAGTGCGGCGTCGAGATTGAGATGCACGGTTCTTCGGGCGGTGGCGTCGCTGTAGGGCAGCAGGAGCTGGCTCGCGCCGTCCTGGTAGCCGTGGCCGGCCCAGAAGATCCAGAGCAGGTCCCCGTCACATTCGGGCAGTTCGTCGAAGAGGGCCCGCTGGATGTTCTGCGCCGTGGCCGCCTTGCCCGGAACGCGGCAACGGTGTCGGCCGGCCTCGATCGGCGAGGTGAACAGGTGCACGTTGCCCTGAGGGACCCCGCCAGGACCGGTCAGCCAGTCGGCGATGCGCACGGCGTCGCGAGCCGCTCCCGGCAGGTCCCAGGACGAGGCCACCTCGTAGCTCTCGATGCCCACGATCAAGGCGTATGTCCTGGTGGGCGAGACGACGGACAAAGGGGTGGTGTCCGCGCTCACTCAAGTACCTCCGAAGCGCCGACAGACGACCGCACGGCGGCCGCGATCCGCTCGTAGGTGGCGGGCAGCTTCCAGTACGCGCTGTGGGAGACCGGGAAGGGCTGGCGGCTGCCGATTTCGTGATCGCTCACCCGGGTGTCGTCCGGGAAGACGGGCGTGGCGCGGAACGCGAGCAGGTCGTGGCGGTCGTAGAGGTTCAGCCAGGCCGGGAAGCCCTCCGGGAGCGGGGCGCCGGGTGGTAGCCCGGTCAGCGCCCCGATCTCGTGCAGGAACGGTGCCTGCGAGCCGACGGTCACCAACAGGCGTACCTGCGAGAGGCGTTCACCACGCCCGGCGGTCAGCGCGAGCAGATCGACCAGGGCGATGCCACCGAGGCTGTGCCCGATCAGGACGGTCGGCTCGCTGCTGAGGGTCACCTGCTGGTGCAGGAAGGTGCGCAGGGCCGCCCCGCGCGCCTGGTAGCGGAGGATGTCACCGACGGCCGGTAAGGATCCGGTGGTGAGAGGCCGGCGCCAATGGTTCAGGGCGGGTTGCGTGAACAGGCGCAGCGCCAGGGTGCCGAGGGCGGCAGTCGCCCTGCCGCCGGGCACTCGGGCCGTGCCGCCGAGCAGTGCGGTGAGGAGGACCACCACGCGGTCGCGCTCGTCGCCCGTGCACAAGGCGGCCTCGCCCGAGGAGTCGAGCATGCGGGCGACCACCGCACGCGCGGCGCACTCCGCCACCTCGCGCGCGTCGTACGCGTGGCGGGCGCGGGTGCAGGCCTCCTGGAACTCATCGGCCTGCGCCACGAGGTGAACGGCGCCCGGGTAGTGCTCGATCAGTTCCGTCGCGCGGAGCAGATCCGACAGCTCCTCAGACGAGGGCCCGTAGGCGAGGAGGTCGGCGACGGTCCGGCCCTGCGCCTGCACCCCGGGCGTGCCGAGTCCGTCCTCGGGGTCGAGGGCGGTCGCGACGGCGCGTAGTTCGCACAGTGGGTCCGCGAGGAGAAGGGCCCACTGGGCCACGTCCTGTGCGAGCGGGTCCGGCAGTGGGGCGCCCCTGGTCGTCAGCGTGCCCGGCAGGGACCGCACGCCGGTGAGGTTGGCGCCGTGATCGTCGCCCCAGTAGGCGGGGACCAGTTCGGCGTCGGGAAGGAGCGGTGCGAGACGGTCGCCGATGAGAGCGCACAGGGCGTCGAAGCGCTCGCGTCGTACACCGGTCCCGTGGACGAACAGGATGCGCAATCCCCCACCACCCTTTGCCTGTACGGCACTTCCGGTATCCGACGATAGCGTGGAGATCAGGCAGGGGTCTCGAACGGGACGGTATCGGTGCTCGACCAGTGGTAGGCGAACCAGTCACGTGCCTTCTCGACGAAGGGACTTCCCGCGGTGTGATGGAACAGGGTTGCCCCGAGTCGCATGAGGTCGTGCACATCGAGGACGTCGTCGTCTCCGAACTCGTACGGGCGGCGGACGGCCTGGTAATGGCCGGACAGTGCTTCCGACTCGTTCAGGATGTAGAGCTTTTGGAAGGGCGCGATCGGCGCCTGTCGGACCTCGAAGGTCGCGGACTCGGTCAGGCCGTCGTCCCGAATGCCGGACACGGTGCCCTGTAGGTGGGCGGCTTGGCGGCGCCTCAGCTCGGCCAGTCGTTGTCTGGGGCGCGCGTCCCGCGGGGCGCCGACGGCCCGCAACAGGGGGAGGCTGTCCGCGACGACGGGCAGCAGGATCCGTACGGTGACCGAACGAGGGGGTGGCATCGTCCCGTTTCTGAAACGCTCGGCGCACAGCGACAGGTGCGGGCTGAGCGATTCCCCGGTGAGCGTGAACGCCTCCACCGTGACGTGCGGCGCCTCGAAGGCGGCCATGAGGGGACCGTTCAGCCTGGTCGTGGAGGGTGCCTGGCCCGGCTGCCCGGGTCCAGGCTGCTCGGCGATGTAGGGCTGGGAGCCTCTGGTGGCCCGGGTCAGGAGCCCCTCTTCCCTCAGCAGGTCCACGGCTTTGCGCACCGTGCCGCGCTCCGCCCCGAACTCCTCGGACAGCTGCGCCTGGGTGGGCAGCCGGTCTCCCGGGGCGAGCTCCCCGTGCAGGATCCGCTGCCGCAGCACCTCCGCGATGGCGTCGTGATCCAAGCGCTGCACGCCTCCTCTTGCTCCGACGGTCCCGCCGATGCCGACAGTCTGAAGGATCGGTGCGTCGTTCCACCGTGCCAAGACGGCACGGGTTGTCGGCGGGTGGGGCGGTCCCGGCCGAACCATGCCGGACGTACGCAGACGACGCGACCGGTCCGCGGTACCACCGGCGATACCGCAGACCCGGTCACCGGCCGAGGTCGCCGCTGTGGCCGTAGCCGTCCCCCTTGCGGCCCGGCGGCTCAGCGCAAGGTGCGGACGAACACGTCCCCGATCAGGTTCGTGTCGTCGGGCACCAGGCCGGGGTAGTAGGAGTCGAAGACGGCCGTCGACTCGTCGGCGCTCAGTGCCGCTCGCCCCACGGTGACGGGTTTGCCGTCCTGTCCCGGTGACAGCAACTGCTCGTCGCCGGTGCGCAGATCGCGCAGGATCAGCCCCAGTGTCCTGCGGTCCGCGTCCGCCGTGTTGAGGAGCAGTTTCGAGCCGTTCACCGACAGGTCCGACACCAGGGTGAGATCCGTGGGGGAGTGGCCCTCGTACCGCCGCAGGGTGCCGGTGCGCAGATCACGGACGAAGGCGTTCCAGCCGTTGTTCGTATCGGCGTCCGGGACCAGGTTGGTGGCCTGCGAGTTGAAGCCGACCTTGGAGCCGTCGGCACTGAGCACCGGGGCGATCGCCGACATGTCGGCCGGCGCATCGTCATGAGTGGCATCGGCCTGCACGGTGTGCCCGGTCACCCGGTCGTACACCAGGATGTCGCCCTGGTCGTCGGCGGCCGGCCCGGAGTAGCCCTCCAGATAGGCGACTTTGCGGCCGTCGGCGCTTATGGAGATCTGCTGGCACTGGTGGAAGTTCTTCGATCCGTCCGAGGGCCGGCTGACCCGCCGTACGTGCTGGGTCCGTCGGTCCAGCAGCATGACGCGGCAGGCGAACGCGCCGTTCTCGTCGACGGTGGGTCGGGCGACGAAGGCGACGTACCGTCCACTCGCGCTGATCGGCGCGATGCCGTACNTCCAGCAGCATGACGCGGCAGGCGAACGCGCCGTTCTCGTCGACGGTGGGTCGGGCGACGAAGGCGACGTACCGTCCACTCGCGCTGATCGGCGCGATGCCGTACGACACGTGGTAGCCCTCGTCCATCGCGGGCGCCAGACGTTCGGTGGACCCGGTGCGCAGGTCCGTCACGTGCACGGAGGAGGTCCCGGTCGTGGCCGAGTACGAGGTGAAGGTCAGGTAGCGCCCCGACTCGGACAGCTGGGGCGTCGACGTCGTCTCGCCCGGCACCGCCACACGCTGCAAGGGTGCGCCGGGAGCGGTGCGGTAGAAGACGCTGTTCCGCACGTCTGTGCCGGGCACCAGATTGGTCGCCGACGACTGGAAGGCCACGACGCGTCCGTCCGCGCTGACCACCGGGTCCACCGAGTGGCCGTTGCCGCTGGTGCCGTCGGGGGCCACACTGATCCGTTCCGTACGCGGGACCTGATCGTCGCTCGCCGCCCCCGCGGGCTGGACGAGACAGGTGAGGGCGACCGCCAGGGCGGCGGTCGTGGAGAGGCGTAAGCAAGGTCTCATCGGGTGGTTCCCCCTTCGGCCGGGGACGGCCGCAGCCGTCCCACTACTACCCCCGTGCCCCGGCCCTGCGCGGAGGACTCACGAGGATGCAGGCGATGAAAGCGCGCCGCCTGCCAGGGGTCAATGCATCTGCACGAGTCGGCCCGATTCGGGGCCGATCCAGCCGGACTCCGAGGGCCGGTCGCCGATCCGCGTCTCGTACCGCCGGACCCAACCAGTCCCGCGCGTACGCCACTTGTCGTCAGGCGAGGTGGCTTGTCGTCGGCGTTTCCTCCGGCCCGTGTGTGGCGTAGCGTGGCCGCGTGCCAGAGTCGCCGCTGTCGCCCGCCGCGCCCAGGATTCCTCCGCAGCCTGCCGAGGAGTGGGACGAGTCCGTGCGGGAGACGTTGTCCGCCGACATCGGCTCACTCGGGCTCGGGGTGTCTTCGCTCGGCGAGGCACATGTCTTCGCCACGATCGCCCGTCATCCGGAGTTGTTCGCCGCCTGGCTTCCGTTCAGCAGCCAACTGCTGCTCGCGGGCGAACTCCCGTTCGCCGACCGCGAGTTGGTGATTCTCCGGGTGGCACGCAACTGCGATTCGCCCTACGAGTGGGGCCAGCACGTGAGGATCGCCGAGAAGGCCGGGTTGTCACCGGACGACATGGACCGTGTGACGGCGGGTCCCGACGCTGAGGGCTGGACGGAACGGCAGTCGCTGCTGTTGCGGGCGACGGACGAGTTGCGCTCCGGGGCACGCATCAGTCGGCCGACGTGGGAAGGGCTGGCCAGGCATCTTACTGAGCGTCAGCTGATCGAACTGCCGATGCTGGTGGGCCACTACCACCTGCTGGCGTTCACTCTGAACTCACTGCAGGTGCGACCGGAGCCCGGCCTGCCTCCCATGCGCTGACGGCATACGTCGACGGGTGTCCGGGCGCAGCAGGCCTACGACACCCGTTCGCCCTCGCCCTGCAGGGCTGACCGCATGTGGCGATGACGGTCCATGGCGAGGCGACGCATCCGGATGACCCAGTAACAGAACCCCGACATGGCGACCGCGAAGATCAAGGGAAAGGTCAATGAGTCGGCGGCCACCCCGAGAGCAAGAATTCCGATCGCGATCAAGCCCATCAGGCCCAGCCAGTACGGCAGCCACCGGCCTCCCCGCTCCATCTTCCCCAGCTGCTCGGCGACCAGCCGTCGCATGGTCGCCCGCTCCTCGGGATCCGTCGGCACCTCGCGGTGCCGGATCTTGCGGTTCAGATCGGCGATTCCACCCGGGTCGGTGCCGACCGCCCGGCCGACCCTGCGACGCTGCACGGCCAGGCACGCGATGGTGATGGCGGCGTAGATCGCGCCATGAACCACCCACAGGACCGGATGTTCGTTCCGGCGGAACAGGGCGGCGATCCCCACCGCCAACGGGAAGATCACGATCGTCTGCGCGGTCAGACTGCGGTCGAGCCAGCGCTGTAAAGCGCGCATGGCGCGTACCTCCTCGGCATCGACGGGACATCGCTGTCGTTTCCCGGATACCCCGTCAAGACCGGCCTATCGGCAGCACGCCGGCTGCCGCGTGACACGCGAGAGGTCGACCCGCCTAGAGCAAGTCGCGCGGCACCGTCTCGTTCCACGTGCGGGAGAACACCCGGCGGTCACCCTCGTAGCCGTCCAGGGTGGCGTCCACGAAGAAGTCCCGCTCGTCGCAACTGAGCCGGGTGTGGGTCACCACGCGAACGTCCCAGTCCTCGCGCCGGAACCGCATGGTCCACGTGGACTCGCCGCGCACCGACGTGAAGTCGTCGGCGACTGTCGCGTAGCGCTCGTAGGCGCGACGGCCGGCATCGAGGCCGATCTCGTCGAAGCGGACCAGACCCTGGTCCTTCACGATCTCCAGTTCGGCGTGATAGCCGATCAGGTCACGTTTCACGTCCCACCGCTGCTCCGGGGGCGTCAGCCGGGACACGGCCAGGGGCGGCGTCCCTTCGGGCTCCTCGAACGGCTTGGCGGGCACCTCGTCGGGTTCGTCCGTCGGGCGGACGGGGAGCATGAGGGTGCTGGAGCCCTCGTGGACGCTCAGCAGGGCCGGTTTGGGCGGCGGCCAGGCGAGTGGCCAGTACGACGTGGACAGGGAGAGGCGGATGCGGTGTCCGGGCGGGAACGCCTGCGCCACTGCGTTGAGGTGGACGGTCGCGCGGTAGCGCCGGCCCGGCTCCAGCGGCTCGGGGTCCTCGGTGCTGTCCCGCCGGGTGAGATTGAGCAGACCGTACGTGACTCGGGTGGCGGCGCCATCGGGGCTTACGTCGGACAGGCGCGCGGCCACCATCGCGACCGGCTCGTCGGCCGAGATGTCGAGTTCCACGGCCGGGGAGCCCAGGATCTCCAGCCGTTCGGTCAGGGCGTCGGTCTCGAAGACAAGTGAGCCGCCGTCCTCTTCCCGCTGGTCGTAGGGCAGGTCCGGGGGTGCGTTGTACGAGGCCCACTTGCCCGCGAACTGGCCGACCGACAGAGGGGAGCGCACGGTCATCGCGGCGCCGTCCCCTTCGCCGACCGCCCCGTCCTCGCCCGGAGAGCCGATCCGGTGCCGGGTCAGCGGGTACGTGACCGGGTGGATCTGCGGAGACGGCCACGTGGGTTCCGCCACCCAACGACCCGGCCGCTCCTCGTACGACGTGGACGGGGGAACGCTGTCCTGCATCCACGTCTGCAGCATGGGGCCGTCCATGACGCCGTTGTCGACGCCCTTGAGCCAGTGGTCCCACCACCGCACCACTTCCTGGAGGTAGCCGATGGCCGGCCCGGGTTCTCCGAGGTGGGGGAACTTGTGCGACCAGGGGCCGATCAGTCCCTTGCGGGGCACGTCCAGGTTGCCGAGCAGGCGGGTCACGGCGTTGGAGTAGCCGTCCGCCCAGCCGCTGGAGGCGAGGACGGGACAGCGCACGTCCTGGTAGTTCTCGGAGATCGAGGCGTGCCGCCAGTAGTCGTCGCGGCGCTGGTGGCGCAGCCATGGAAGGACCCAGGGGCCGGTGTTGTCCAGGCGCTCGTGCCACATGTCGCGCCAGCGGTCGCCGACCACGGCGGGGTCGGGCGGGCACGTGGCGTAGGCGAACATGGTGCCCGCCTCGGCGAGGTTGTCCGAGAGCATGGCCCCGCCCATGTAGTGCATGTCGTCGGCGTGCCGGTCGTCGGTGAAGGACGCGATGGCGATGGCGCGCAGGCTCGGCGGCCGCCGGGCGGCCACCTGGAGAGCGGCGAAGGCACCCCAGGAGATGCCCATCATGCCGGTGGTGCCGTCACACCAGGGCTGCTCGGCCAGCCAGGCGAGGACCTCTTCGGCGTCGGCCTGTTCCTGTTCCAGGTACTCGTCCTTCAGCACCCCCTCCGAGTCACCGGTGCCGCGCACGTCGACGCGGACGCAGGCATAGCCGTGCCCGGCGATGTACGGGTGGTGGATGGAGTCCCGAACGGAGGTGAGATCGCGTTTGCGGTAGGGGATGTACTCCAGCACCGCGGGCACGGGCTCGTTGTCCGAGGACGTGGGACGCCAGACGCGTGCCGACAGCTGTACGCCGTCGGGCATGGGGATGCTGACGTGCTCCTCTTCCTTCGTGGCGTACGGCAGGTTGGTCACGTAACGCATAAGGCCGACGCGCTCCTTACTCTTGCGGGCTCTCGTCGAAGGTGAATCCCAGTGCGGCCACGCAGTGGTCGTACTTCTCCCGCAGCTCCTCCTCGCCGTTGCCGCCGGTGAAGACGTGGGCCAACTCGAAGCTGTAGCTGTCCTGTTGGGACAGACCCGACAGGGGCTGCCCCTCGTGGGGCGTGACGTCCACGCGTAGGCCGTCGGTCTCACGCTCGATGCGGGCGATGTCCTCGGGCGAGGGCACATGGCCCACCACACCGTCGGTGAACCAGCGGTAGTACCACTTCGCGGCCATCGCGTACGGGCCCTCACGGTGCGGCATGTGCGGGTCGTCGCCGAGGGCGAGGCTGACCATGCAGTGGTGGTTCGGTACGCCGTCGACGTACTGGAACAGTTCGGCGTGGGACTGGGAGTGCCGGGGGTTGATCTCCAGGAGACTGACCTCCTGGGTCTGCGGGTCGTAGAAATACTCCACGCTGAAGGTGGCCGAGTCGAAGCCGATCCGGCGCATCACCCGCTCGGTGACGTCGCGGAGCTGGTCGATCACCGGCGGCGGCAGCGTCGAGGGGTACTGGTGGCGCAGGAAGCAGGAGGTGTCGGGGTAGTTGATGGAGTCCAACGTGCCGTAGACGGTCACCTCGCCCTGATGCACATAGCCCTCGACGGCGACCTGGATCCCTGACATCGCTTCCTCGGCGAGGCAGACCTGGCCGCCGACGCCGTCCATCTCGGGCGGCAGCTCGATCCGGTCGAGGATGTACTCGAAGGGCCGGCCGACCCGGGCGATGCCCTCACGGATCTCGGCCACGGCGGCACGGAACTCGTCCATGTCCTTGACGCCGAAGGCGAGTTCGGAGGAGTACGAGAGGGCGGGCTTGAGCCACATGGGGAACCGCACGCCCTCGGGAGGCCGCGGATCGTCAGACTCCAGATCGACCTTGCCGAACCGCGGAATCCTGTCGGTGGCCTTCTGCTGCTCGAGTCGACTCCAGTACTTGTGCTCGCACTTGACCACCGACTCCAGGCTGGTGCTGCGGGTGCCGTAGCGCCGGCTGAGGATGGGTACGAGCGTGCTGACCGGGAAGTCCCAGTAGCCGACGATCGCGTCGATGCTTCCGTCGAAGGCGTCCAGCACCCCCTGCGCCTTGTCGATCAGTTCCGGCACCGACACCTCGCCGCCCTGCAGCTCCTCCGTCGACAGCAAGGGGTGGTAACGCAGTGACTTCGCACCCGGCACCGCTTGGAGTGTCGGCAGGTTGGCCTCGTCGAGGCCGATCACAAAGATGTTCTTCGTATCGTTCACGTTCTTCTCAGGCACCGGCACCTTCCTCTTCCCCACGGCTCGTATCGGAAGATCGTCGGAGTACCCGTGAGGCGCGCGGCCAACCCCCTACCCGCAGGTCCCCTCACCGCCGACAGGCGACGGGCCGGGCCGCGCTGTTCATCGCGCGGGCCGCCCGCTGGTCCCCGGCAGCGGGGTCGACGCCCCTTGCCCGTCCAGTACGGCCTCGATGTTGCGCGCCGCCAGTTCCACCATCGCCGCCCGCGTGGCCTCCGTTGCCGAGCCCACGTGCGGCAGCACCACCAGGTGCGGTTCGGCGAACAACGGATCGGCAGGGTCCGTTCGCGGCTCGTTGGTCATCACGTCCAGCCCCGCCGAGTGCAGGCTCCCGTCGCGCAGCGCGGTGAGCAGGGCCGCCTCGTCGACGACCCCGCCCCGTCCGGTGTTGACGAGCGTCGCCGTCGGTTTCATCAGAGCGAGCTCCGGGGCGCCGATCATGCCGGTGGTCTCGGGTGTCAGCGGAGTGTGCACGGACACCACGTCGCTGGTCCGCAGCAGTTCCTCGAAGGTGACCCAGTGGGACAGCTCGTCGTCCTCCTTGCGGCGCGGATGGTGGTGCTGGATCCGCATCCCGAATCCGGCCGCCCGGCGCGCGAGGGCCTTGGCGATCTGCCCGTAGCCGATCAGCCCGAGCGTCGCGCCCTGGACGTCCAGCCCCAGGAAGGCGTCCATCCTGAAGGCGCCCCACTCGCCGCGCCGCAACGCGTCCATGCTCGCCCCGAGGCGTCGCCGTGCCATCAGGATCAGTGCCATCGCCACGTCGGCGGTGGTCTCGGCGAGTACGTCGGGGGTGTGGGTGACCACCACGCCGCGCGCGACCGCGGCGTCGACGTCCACGCCGTCGTAACCCATCGACGCCAGCGCCACGACACGGAGGCCGGGGCCGGCCGCGTCCAGCAGGGCGGCGTCCACCCGGTCACTGCCGAGGACGAGCAGCCCTTCGCAGCCCTGGACCAGTGCGCCCAGCTCGGCGGGGGTGGGCGGTGCCGTCCCCGCCCATGCGGTGACGTCGTACCGCGAGGCGAGCCGCCGGACGGCGGGCCCGGGCAGGCCGGCGCGGCTGACGGCGACGCGCGGAGCGGGGACGGGGGTGTCGGACATGCTGAACTCCCTTGGTGGGAAGGGGCGGTGGCGGGTAAGCGGAGTCGGTCCGGGCAGGCCAGGAGGTGGCCCGGCGGGACAGAGCGTCCGCTCGCCTCGCCCGACTGCGACGTGGAACCGGCGCGGGAGGGGCGGGGCCGCCGCCGGGCGGTGGGCCCCACTGTCGTCACTTCCCGCGGGCCGGCCCATGCCTGCCTCGCCCTCAGAGCGTCGTCGGATCCGCGAAGTCCAGGAGCACCTTGCAGGATCGCGCCGGGTCGGCTGCCAGTGCGAACGCTTCGCCGACGCGCGTCACGGGCAGTACGGACGTCACCACCGGGTCGACCGGGAGGCGGCCGTCGGCCAGCGCATGGAGCACCTCGCCGAGTTCGGTGTCGAAGCGGAAGGAACCGACCAGCCGCAGCTCCCGCGTGATCACCGCGTTCGCGGCGACCGGGGTGTCCCCGGGCGGGAGCAGGCCGAGACCCACCACCAGACCGCCCCGGTCCACGCCGTACACGCATGTGCGCAGCCCGGCGGGGTTGCCCGAGGACTCGATGGCGATGTCCGCCGCGAGTTCTTCCAGCCCGTCCACGGCACTCGAGGTGCCGCCGATCCGGACGGTCGCGTCGGCGCCCACCTGCTTGGCGACCGCCAGCGGCGCCTCGTGGACGTCGGTCACGGTGATCTCACCGGCACCGGCGGCGCGCAGGGCGGCGACCACCAGGCAGCCGATCGGTCCGGCGCCGGTGACCAGGACCCGCTTGCCGCGTACGTCGCCGGCCTGCCGTACCGCGTGCCAGGCGACCGCCGCGGGCTCGGCGACCGCGGCCAGCCGCAGGTCAAGGCCCTCGGGCAGGGGCAGGACCCGTTCCGCGGGCACGACCAGGACATCGGCGAATCCGCCCTGGACGTGGGGGTTGCGGGCGGCGCTGCCGAGATAGCCGGTGTCCAGACAGGTGTTGCGCCGTCCCGCCGCGCACTGCCGGCACGTGCCGCAGGAGGCCAACGGGTGCACGGCCACCGGGGTGCCGGGCGGTGGGGCCTGCGTGCCGGGGCCTGCCGCGCGTACCCGGCCGACGATCTCGTGACCGAGGACCAGTGGTTCGCGCAGCCGGAACTCGCCGACCGCCCCGTGTCGCCAGTAGTGCAGGTCGGAGCCGCAGATCCCGCCGTAGCGGATGTCGACGGCCACCTCGCCGGGGCCGGGATCCGGCACCGGCCGCTCCTCCAGGCGCAGGTCGCCCGCCGCGTGAGCCACGACCGCTCGCATCGTGGATGAGTTCGATGAGGTCGATGAGGTCGAGTTGGATGAGTTCGAGCTCGATGAGGTTGCTGCGTTCATGTTCTCGGTCCTTCTCAGATGACCGCGGTCAGGCCGCCGTCGACGGCGATCACCTGGCCGTTGACGAAGTCCGACGCGGGGGCGGACAGCCACACCAGCGTGCCGACGAGATCCTCGACCGAGGCCCAGCGTCCGGCCGGGGTGCGGCCCCGGATCCAGGAGCCGAACGCGGGGTCGTCGACGAGGGGGCGGGTCAGCTCGGTGACCACATAGCCGGGTGCCAGCCCGTTGACCGACAGTCCCGATCCGGCCCACTCCGCGCACATGCCCCGGGTCAGCATCGCGAGGCCGCCCTTGGAGGCCGCGTAGGCGGCGATGCCGGGGCGGGCGAGCCAGGTCTGTACGGAACATATGTTGACGATCTTTCCGCGGCCGCGCCCGACCATGCCCGCGGCCACCGTGCGGCCGACCAGGAAGGCGCTGGTGAGGTTGGTGTGCAGGACCCGCTCGAAGTTCTCGGCGGAGACCTCCAGGAGCGGTTCGCGGTGCTGTACGCCGGTGTTGTTGACCAGGATGTCCAGCGGGCCGATCCCGTTCTCGATCTCCTGGACCGCCGCCTGTACGGCCGTCTCTTCGGTGACGTCGAAGGGCACGGCGTGCACCTTGGTTCCGGTGCGTTCGGCGAGTGCGGCACGAGCGCGTTCCAGGGCCTCGGGGTCGCGGCCGTTGAGGACGAGTTCGGCGCCCGCCTCGGCCAGCCCCGCGGCCAGGGCGAATCCGATGCCCTTGCTGGAGCCGGTCACCAGGGCCAGCCGCCCGGAGAGGTCGAACAGGGAAGGCCCCTTGGCTGAAACCGTCATGACTGGCCTTCCCTCGGACCGTTTCCGGTTCCGTTCTCGGTGTCGGTTCCGTAGTAGTGCATGAGCGCGGCGTTGTCGGCGTCGGCGTGGCCCGCCGCGGACAGCCAGCGGTGGAGTTCGGAGACGGCGGTGGTGACCGGCAGCGGCACTCCTTGCGAGCGCGCGTAGTCGCGGGCCGCCTCCAGGTCCTTGACCATGTTGCTGACCCGTCCGGTGGGCGTGAGATCGATCTCGGCGAACTTCACGAAGAACTCCTGGAGCAGCGCCGAGTCGGCCCTGCCCCCGCTGAGCGCCGCCCGTACCTGTCGTGGTGGCAGGCCGGCCGCCCGGGTCAGCGCGGCGGCCTCGGCGAGGGCGGCGAATCCGCAGCCGACCAGCACCTGGTTGACGGACTTGACCAGCTGTCCCGAGCCGGCCGGGCCGAGGTGGGTGAGCTGGGAGGAGAGGGCGCCGAGTACGGGCAGCGCCCGTGCCACCTGATCGTCCTCGCCGCCGAGGAACAGCGTGAGCTCGCCGCGTTCCACGCCCGGCGCGCCGCCCGACAGAGGAGCGTCGACCCAGCCGGCGCCGAGCTTCGCCGCGCGTTCGGCGAAGTCGCGGGTGCGCCCGGGGTCGATGCTGGACATGTCGATGACGAGTACGCCCTCGGGTGCGGCGGTCAGGACCCCCTCGGGGCCGAAGACCACCTGCTCGACGACGTCGGCGGTGTTGAGGGAGAGGATCACCGCGGAGGACGAGGCGAGCTGCGCCGCCGAGTCCGCCGGGGCCGCCCCGTCCCCGACGAGCTCCGCCACCGCGTCCTGGCGGACGTCGTAGACCCGCACAGTGCGTTCACGCCGCAGCAGTCTGCGGGCGATGGCCGAACCCATGACTCCGAGGCCGGCGACGCCCACCTCCGGATGACCTGACACGTTGACCTACCTTCTGAACCAAATACTGTACGCAGAACAACATACTGAACCACGATGATGATGCTGTGCAACTGTTCGGGGATATGCAGGCTTGCGTGTGCAACATATTGGCTTGAGTCCCACATGCTGTTACGGTCCTCG
The DNA here is from genome assembly GCF_056820935.1 of Streptomyces sp. Q2. Classification (NCBI taxonomy): domain Bacteria; kingdom Bacillati; phylum Actinomycetota; class Actinomycetes; order Kitasatosporales; family Streptomycetaceae; genus Streptomyces; species Streptomyces sp. Q2. The sequence continues at coordinate 53,291 of NZ_JBXEJE010000050.1, forward strand.
GCATCCGCAGATGTACGTCGTGTTACCCCGCCCGCTGAGCGATGCGGCCGCCCTTCGGCGGCCCGGCCCCCGGACGGCGGGCTCTCAGGCAGCCGGCCCCGCGTCCTGCCCCCCTGCCCCTGGGCGCGGGGCCGGCATCCATCCGAACCCACGCGACAGCACGCCGAGTCGGGACAGCCACGGAAACGGAGACGGAGACAGTGATGAAGGACGAGGCCCAGGTGGTGCTCGCGATCGACCTGGGTACCACCGCGACCAAGGTGGTCGCGGTGGACGGCGCCCACCGCGTGGTCTCGACCGTCGAGCGTCCCGCGCCTCTGCGCACCGGACGGCACGGGGAGGCCGTCCACGACCCGGAGACGGTGCTGGCGGGAGCGGTCGAAGCGGTCAGGGAGAGCGCCGGTGTCTGCGCCGGGCGCGGTCTCACGGTCGTCGCCCTGTCCTTCAGCGCGGCCCTGCACACTCTGCTCGCCCTGGACTCCTCCGGCGAACCGCTGACCCCGGCGCTGAGCTGGGCGGACACGCGGGCCGCCGGCATCGCCCGAGGCCTGCGGGCGGCCGGGAGCGCCGACGCCCTGCACAGGGCGACCGGAACCCCCGTGCACTCCATGGCCCCGCTCACCAAACTCGCCTGGTTCACGGCACACAAGCCGGAACTCGTCCGGCGTACGGCCACCTGGTGCGGCCTGAAGGACTACGTCCTCTCGCGGTTCACCGGCAGCCTCGTCACCGACCTGTCCTGCGCCTCCGCCACCGGCCTGCTGGACATGCGCACCACCCGATGGCACGGACCGGCGCTCGACATCGCAGGGGTGAGCGCCGACCGGCTGCCCGAACTGGTGCCGCCGACCGCCGCGTTCACGCTGCTGCCCGAAGTCGCCGCCGCCCTGGGACTGCCCGCCGGGCTGCCCGTGGTGGCGGGCGCCGGGGACGGCCCCCTCGCCAATCTCGCCGTCGGAGCCACCGCGCCGGCCACGGCCGCGCTGTCGCTCGGCACCAGCGGTGCCCTCCGTGTCGTACGCGACCGGCCCGGCGTGGACGAACGCTGCCGGGTGTTCTGCTACCACCTCGCGGACGGGCTGTGGGTACTCGGCGGGGCGGTCAGCAACGCCGGGGTCGTCGCGCAGTGGGCGGCCGAGTCCTTCGGCGGCGTCGACGTGGGCGACCTTCTGAAGGAGGCGCGTGAGGTCGAGCCCGGCGCCGAGGGGCTGATCGCCCTGCCGCACCTGCTCGGGGAACGCGCACCCTGGTGGGACCCGGACGCGCGCGGCGCCCTGATCGGACTGCGCCGCGGCCACGGCAGGGCCCACATGACCCGGGCCATGATCGAAGGAGTGGGGCAGCAACTCGCTCTGGTACGTGACTCCTTGCTGGCCGCCGACGCCCCGATCACCTCGGTGCGGGCCACCGGGGGCGCCCTGCGCTCCACCTTGTGGGCGGAGATCGTCGCCGCCGCGCTCGACATGCCGCTGGAGATCACCGACGACACCGCGGGCTCCGGCTTCGGCGCCGCGCTGCTCGCCCGGCACGCGCTCGGCGCCCTGCCCTCGCTGACGGCTCCGTTGCTCCGCGCACGCGCCCACCGCACCGTGACCCCCGATCCGGTGGCGGCACGGCGGCTGGCGGAAACCCGTGGCCTCAGCGAACAGCTGTACCAGCTCCTGCGTGAGGTGCATGGGCCGCACCGGTGACCACCGCCCCGGCGTCCCGCCGTAGCCGTGCCGCCTCCGCGACCAGGGGAAGCACGGCGAGCAGCGCGAACGCCACCCGGTAGGGGGCCGTGGGGCCCGTCAGGCCGAGGAGTGGCGCGACCGGGCCCGCCGCGCGCAGTGCGAGGGCGCCGAAGGCGACTCCGAGGCCGGTGGCGAGCTGTTGCACCGTGCTGGACAGCGCGTTGGCGTCGCTGGTGCGGTCCGGGTCGATGTCGGCGAAGCCGATCGTCGTGTACGCGCTGAGCGAGACGGACCGGCACACACCGCTGACGAACAGCACGGACACCACCACGGCCGGCGGGGTGTGCGGGCCGAGCAGCCCGCACAGCACGAAGGTCACCGCCGTGGCGACCCCGTTCACCATCAGCACCGTACGGAAGCCGAAGCGGCGCAGCAGCGGGGTGGTGAAGGGCTTGACGGCGACGTTGCCCGCGAACACCGCGATGAGCACCACGCCGGCGGTCGCGGCACTCCAGCCGAAGCCCTCCTGGAACATCAGCGGCAGCAGGAACGGAACGGCGGTGATCGCCGCGCGGAACAGGGCGCCACCCGCGGTCGACACCCGGAAGGTGTCCACCTTCAGGGCGCCGAGGTCGAGCAACGGACGACGGCTGCACCGGAAGTGACGTACCGTCACCAGGCAGAGGACGGCTCCCGCGGTCAGCCAGGACGCGCCTGCTCCCCAGGCGGCGGGCGCATCGCCGAGCCGCTCCAGGCCCAGCACCAGCGCCGCCAGCCCTGCCCCGCCGGCCCCGAAGCCCACCCAGTCGAGCCGTGGTCGCTCCGGCTGCCGGAGATCGGGGACGAGCCGCAGGGCGAACGGCAGCGCCAGCACGCCCAACGGCACGTTCACCAGGAAGATCCAGTGCCAGGAGGCATACGTCGTGAACAGCCCGCCGAGCGCGGGTGCCAGGACCGGGGCCAGCAGACCGGGCCAGGTAAGCCAGGCGATCGCCCGCAGCAGATCGGACTTCCTTGTGGTGCGCAGCACCGCCAGCCTGCCGACGGGCACCATCATCGCCCCGCCGATGCCCTGCACGACGCGCGTCACGACCAGCTCGGGCAACCCGTCCGCCGCCGCGCAGAGCGCCGAGGCGAGGGTGAACACGGCGATCGCCCAGACGAAGACCCGGCGTGCGCCGTAGCGGTCGGCGGCCCATCCGCTCACCGGGATGAACACGGCCAGCGCGACGAAGTACGCCGTCATGGCGACGCCGATGTCGGCCGGCCGCACCCCGAAGGAGGCGGCCATGTCGGGGGCGGCCGTCGAGATGATCGTGCCGTCCAGGTACTCCATGAAGAAGGCCCCGGCGACCAGCAGCGCCAGTCCCCGGCCGCCCGCTTCCCCGGCCTTCCGGCCGCCCCCGTCGCTCACTGGTGTGTCTCCGTGGAGTGCTCACCCGACGACGGCATGCCGATGTCCTGGATCTGCCCGGGAACGACGACGAACTGGCGCATCATGCCCATGTCCTCGTGTTCGAGCATGTGGCAGTGGTAGACGAACCTGCCGGCGGAGTCCCCGAAGTAGCCGTCCACCGTGACCAGTTCACCCGCTGCGACCCGCACCGTGTCCTTCCAGCCCCGTTCGCCGGGCGGCACGGCCGTGGCGCCGGTCCGGCGCAGCGGGGCAGCGGTGCCGCAGCCGATGCCGCCGTCCGGCATCGGGAACGGCGTGAACCCGCTGACGTCGTACGACTCCCGGCTCACCACCCGGAAACTCGTGGCGTGGATGTGCATCGGATGCGGCCAGCCCGACGGCGCCACGTGCAGGAACCGCCACCGCTCCCAGCCGCGGGTACGGACGAAGAAGCGCACCGGGTCGTGGAAGTCCGCCGCCGCGCGGCGGTACGTGGTCAGGGTGCCGTCGTCCTCCTTGATCTGCACGATGCCGTCGGCCGGAAGCCCACCCGGCGGCGCCTCCGTCTTCACCATCTCCCAGCACAGGGCCTGACCGGGGCCCATCGGCGTCAGCACCACCAGGCGCTCGGTCGGCGACCGAGGGGCGGCCGGGGTGCCGGTTCCGTCGTCCCCGAGGGAGCCGTCGCTCAGCCGCCGCGGCAGGGTGAAGGGGTCGTGGACGGGACGCTCGTCCACCCGGAACTCCATCACCTGCGGCCACGGCCCGGGGTCGGGATTGGGGTTGGTGTTCGTCAGCCGCAGCCGGCGACCGCGGAACGACGAGAAGTCGATCAGCAGGTCGGCCCGCTCGGCGGAGCCCAGCGTCAGCCCGTCGGTGCCGTCCACCGGCACCGGTTCCGCCAGCAGTCCGTGATCTGTGCCGATCTGGTACACGCTGCCGGACGGCACGGCACGCCCGTTCTCGTCGGTGAGCGTCAGCCGGTACTGGCGGGTGTTGGCGGCGTTGACGACCCGGAAGCGGTACCAGCGCGGCTCGACCCGCAGATACGGCCAGATCACCCCGTTGACGGTGGTGAACGGGCCGGTGAACGCCCGCATCTGCACGAGGGGTTCACTGTGCACGACGATCGTCTTGTGCAGCAGCCGGCCGGTGAGGCGGCCCTCGTTGTCGGTCTCCAGATTGCGGTCCGCGAGCATCAGGGGAATCTCGTACGCCCCGCCGGGAAGGCCGAGGGCGTCCTCCTCCTCGTCACGGACCAGGTACATGCCGGACAGTCCCGCCATCACGTTCCACCGGGTGACGCCCATGGCGTGGTCGTGGTAGAAGAGCGCCGCCGCACGCTGCTCGTTGGGGTACTCCGACAGCTGCGAGGTGCCCGGCTGGACACCGTTCTCGGGCCAGCCGTCGTTGCCTCCGCCCGTGAGCGCGCCGTGCAGATGGACCACCGTCCACGGCCGCAGGGCGGCCACATCCTCGCGCCCGGCGACCCCGCCGCGCCCCGGCTGGTCCCAGAGCGCGGGCGTCGTCGTGGCGTTGGGCACCTCGACGACCGTCACCGGGAGATCGCCGGACAGTTCGTTGGCCCAGGTCACGCGGAGTTTCTCGCCCCGGCGGACCTCGAACGTGGGGCCGGTCACCTGGCCGTCGTAGGCCCAGACGGGGGTCGGCGGCAGCTGGGAGTGCAGGCGGGTCGTGGTCGCCCGCATCCGCACGGTGGCGTACGAGACGCCGTCGGCCCGGGTCTTCCCGACGGTCGCGGGGATGCGCAGGGGGTCACGGAACGGGGTGAGGCTGTTGTAGGTGGGTGCGGCCGGGCCAGGTCCGGTCGGTCCGCCCCGGGCAGGGCGGGGCTCGTCGTCGGTGCGTCGCGTCGTGTGTGCCGTGTCGGCGGGTGCGCCTGTTGTCCCGGCAGGCGGCGCTGCCCCGGACTCGGTCCCGGTCCTGGCGCCGGCCTCGGTCGCCGCGCTCGCCGGCGTCGGCACCGTCGCGCTCTCGGCGGTGGCGACGACGGCGCCTGCCGCCGCGGTGGCGAGAAAGCCCCGTCGGGTGAACGCCGAACGGGTCACGCCCGTCGGGTTGTTGCCGTCCTGGGTGTGCATGGTGTCCTTCGCTCATCGCCGCGACGTGCCCGCCTCTGGCGGCCCGCCGCTGCGGCTCCTGGTCGCCCGGTCCCGGGGCATCCACCTCGGGACCGGGCGATGTCGCTCCGGGCTGTCGGGCCCGGCGGGGTTCCCGGTCCGGCGATCCTGTGGCGCGGGACCGGGTCGTTCCCATGAAGTGCTGTACACCGGCCGGCCTGCGCGCGGTCCGTGCTCGGGCGCACGCCGTGCGGCGGCACGACGTGCCGAGCAACGCCCCCTGCGCCAGCGGGCTTCCGGGCCCCTACGGCGTGCCCGGGAGGGCAGAGCACCGACGGGGGCGGGGCTCACGCCCAGCTTGAGCGGGGCCGCGGTCCGCCTGTCGTGCGTGCGCCTGTCGTACGTACAACTGCCGTACGTACGACTGCCGTGCGTGCAACTGCTGCGCGAACAGCTGCCGTACAGCCGACCGCTTCCCGTTCCCGGACATGGTGCGGGTCCGCGGCGGGGCCCGGCCGGCCGGTCAGCCCTGCTTCGTCCCACCCGCGGCCACGCCGGCGCCGGCGCCGTGCACCGCGTGGCCGCCGAACTGCCGGCGCATCGCCGCGAGAGCCTTGAGCTGGTCGGCGTCCGGCTTGCGGGAGGCGAAGCGGGCGAACAGGGCGGCGGTCATGGCCGGGGCGGACACAGATAGACGCACCGCCTCCTCGACCGTCCAGCGGCCCTCGCCCGAGTCGTCGACCCGGCCGGAGAGGGTGGCGAGGCCCGGGTCCTCTTCCAGGGCGCGCACCAAGAGGTCGAGGAGCCAGGAGCGGACGACCGTGCCGTGCCGCCAGGAGGCGAGGACCTTGGGCACGTCGGGCACGTACTCGCTGGCCTCCATCAGTTCGTAGCCCTCGGCGAGCGCCTGCATCATGCCGTACTCGATGCCGTTGTGGACCATCTTGGTGTAATGACCGGCGCCGACCGGGCCCGCGTGGCACAGCCCGTCCTGCTCGGGGGCGAGCGACTCCAGCAGCGGCCAGACGCGCTCCACGTGCTCGTCCTCGCCGCCGCACATCACCGCGTAGCCGTTCTCCCGGCCCCAGACGCCGCCGCTGACGCCGCAGTCGACGTAGCCGATGCCGTGCCCGGCGAGCATCCGGGCGTGCTCGGTGTCGTCGCTGAAGCGGGAGTTGCCGCCCTCGACGATCACGTCACCGGGTGACAGCAGTTCCGCGAGCTGCCGCAGGGCGTCGCGGGTCGGGTCGCCCGAGGGAAGCATCAGCCACACCACGCGGGGGCCGGCGAGCTTCGCGACCAGTTCCTCCAGGGAGTCGGCGTCGCGGTCGGGGGAGGTACGGCTGTAGCCGAGCACCTCGTGGCCGCGGTCCCGCCAGCGGGCGGCCATGTTGCCGCCCATGCGTCCCAGGCCGACGATTCCTACCTGCATGTGTCTTCAGTCCTTCGTGAAGTGAGGGGAGTTGAACGAGCCGTCGCGCAGCAGACCGAGGACGACGCTGTTGTCCAGGTCGCCGAGGCCCTGGGCCTCGATGGCCGCGTACAGTGCGGCGACGGTCTCGGAGACCGGCAGCGTGACGCCTTCGGCGGCGGCGCTGTCCAGGACGAACCCGAGGTCCTTGTGGAGATAGCGGGCCGGGCCCGAGGGGGTGAAGTCGCCCTCGGCCAGGTGATGCCGTTTCTGTGCCAGCACTTCGGAGGAGGCGAGTCCGCCGGACAGTACGTCCAGCAGTGCGGCCGGTTCGAGGCCGCCGCGCTCGCCGAGCAGGACGGCCTCGGAGAGGGCGACCAGGGTTCCGGCGACGACGAGCTGGTTGCAGGCCTTGGCGAGGGAGCCGGCGCCGGTGTCCCCCAGGCGCCGTACGGTCGAACCCATCGCCTCCAGATACGGGCGGAGCCGTGCGACCGCCTCCGCCGGGCCCCCGGCCATGATCGACAGGGTGGCGTCGCGGGCGCCGGGCACCCCGCCGCTGACGGGGGCGTCGACGACCGTGACGCCGTGCGGGCGCAGTTCCTCGGCCAGGGCGCGCACCGCGACGGGGGAGACGGTGCCCATGACGACCAGGGTCTCCATGACGGGCCGTCCGGAGCGCAGTCCGTCCGGGCCGTCCAGCAGGTCGATCACCTGCGGGAGGTCGGGGAGCATGGTGAGGACGACCGGTGCGGCGGCTGCCACCTGCCCAGGGGTGCCGGCGGTTCGGCAGCCGGCGGTCGCGGCGGCCTCCAGCGGGCCCTGGCTGCGGTTCCAGGCGAGGACGTCGAAACCGGACCGGGCGAGGTTCGCCGCCATGGGAAGTCCCATCGCGCCGAGGCCCAGGAAGCCGACCGTGCCGACGTCGGCGACGCTCACGCGCCGGCTCCCGCCGGAGCATCCTGACGGGCCGTCAACTCGGCGAGGCGGCCGACCAGTCGAGGACTGTCGACGACATCCCGGTTGACGACGAAGGGCGGTACGCGTCCCGCCGCCACCTCCAGCACCGCCCGGACCGCGCTGCCGCCGTTCCCGGCGGACATCTCGTCGGTCCACGCCAGGGCGTGCGGGCTGAGCACGACGTTGTCCATGCCCAGCAACGGGTTGTCCAGGGCCGGCGGCTCGCTCTCGAACACGTCGAGTCCGGCGCCTCTGATACGACGTACCCGCAGCGCCTCGATCAGCGCGGCCTCGTCGACGATGGGACCGCGGGCCACGTTGAGGAGGACGGCGGTGGGCTTCATCAGGGCCAGCCGTCGCGCGTCGACGAGATGGCGGGTCTCCTCCGTCAGCGCGCACATCACGATCACGGCGTCGGCCTCCACCATCACGGTGTCGACGTCCGCGAGCCGTACGCCGAGCTGGGCGGCGGTCTCCGGCGGGCAGTACGGGTCGTACGCGACGAGGTCGACCTCGAACGGCCGCAGCAGACCGACCAGGTCGCGGGCCGTGTTGCCGAGGCCGATCAGCCCGATCCGGCGGCCGGTGAGCCCGAGGCCCATCCACTCTTCCTTCTCGTCCCAGCGGCCCTCCCGTACCAGCCGGTCCTTGGCGGTCACGTTGTGCAGCACGGCGAGCAGCAGGGTGAGGGCGGCCGTGGAGACCGGGCGCCGGGCGCCGTCGGGGGTGATGGTCACCAGGGCGCCGTTGCGGGTGCACGCGTCGAGGTCGACGGCGTCGTAGCCGACGCCGAAGCGGGCGAAGAGGAGCGGGGGGCGGACGGCGCCCTCGAAGGTGCGCGCGGTGACGGCGGGTCCGGCGAACAGGACGGCGTCCAGGCCGTCGACGTCGCTCCCGAGAAGTTCCTGGGTGTCGCGCGGCAGGTAGTGCCAGTCGACCCCGGCGGCGTCGAGTTCGCCGAGCCGGATGTCGCCCCACACGTTGCGGCCGTCGGCGTCCAGGAAGTCCCGGCTGACGCCGACTCTGAATCCCAGGCCGCTCATCACAGCACCGCGATCGGGTTGACGGGCGAGCCCGTGCCGCCGGGGACGTTCAGCGGGGCCACGACGAACAGGAACTCGTAGCGGCCGGCCTGCGCGCAGGCGGCGGACAGTGCTTCGAGGTCGAGGTTGTCCAGCAGCGGCACGCCCATGGCGGTGATCGCGAGGGCGTGCACGGGGGAGTGCAGTCCTTCGACGGGCGAGGGCCGCACGTCGCTGTCGCCGTCGCCGCCGAGCAGGGCGATCCCGCGCTCGGCGAACAGCGGCATGGCGTCGACGTGGAAGCCGGCGCTCGCGTTGTCCGGGTTCCAGGCGCCGAGTTCGGCCCGGCGCCGGAAGTGGCCGGAGCGCAGCAGGACCGCGTCACCTTCGCCGATGGTGATGCCGAGGGTCTTCTCGGCGGCGGTGACGTCTTCGGCGTGCACGGCCCGGCCGGGCTCCAGCCAGTCGGTGCCGAGGACGGCGGGCATGTCGATCAGTACGCCCTTGGTGACCAGCGGACCGAGTGCGGAGACCGCCCCGAACCGGGCGCCGCCCGAGTCGACGACCTCGCGTGCCGTGCGGCCGTCGTAGAGCTGTCCGCGGTAGGCGATGTGGGAGAGCGCGTCGAGGTGGCTGACGCCCTTGCCGTGGTAGTCGACGGCGATGAAGTCCTTGTGGCAGGACGGTTCCGGGGCCTCGACGTCACCGAGGTCGGACATGTAGTGGAGGGCGGGCTTGCCGTTGTCCGGGCCGGGCGCCGTGTTCCACGGCAGGGCCGTGGGGACGGTGGTGCCGGTGCGGACCAGGGCGGCGGCGCGGCGTGCGTGCTCGGGGGTGACCCGGTTCCAGGCGCCCCGGTCGGCGTCGGCCGGGGCCCAGCGGCCCCAGGTGCTCAGCTCGTCGAAGAGGGTGTCGAACTCGGCACGGGACAAGGCGGGTCCGTTGTCCGGTTCGCCGCCGGAGGCGTTGTCGCCGGGGGAGGGGGGAGATGGATCGTGCGGGCTGCTGCTCATCTGCTGCTCAGCGCTCCAAGGCTCGCAGGGTGTCGTCGGCCGGCCCGGAGGGCGCGCTACGGTCGAGTGGTCCGGAAGGGATGCGGAGAATCTCGACGGCAAAGCGTGCGCCGACGGCATTGTCGTTCGGGGGCACACGAGAGACAATAACCAATATGCTGAACGACGAACAGAATGATGGGTGGAGTTGCTGGTGAGCGCAAGTGACCCGGGTAGTCTCGTTCCCGCAGTGACGCGGGCCGTGGCCATCCTCGACGCACTCGGCGAGGCAGAGGGGCGCCCGCTGTCGGTGAGTGAGATCGCTCGCGCCCTGGGCCTGCCGAAGTCCTCGACGGGCAATCTGTGCGCCTCCCTGGAGGCGGCCGGCATGATCGCGCGCAACGGCTCGGGCTTCAGCCTGGGACGCAAGCTCGTCGAGCTGGGTGGCCGCTACCTGGCCACCGTCGACCAGCTGCGCGACTTCTACGAGCTGTGCCGGCGCAGTACCCACATCTCGCGGGAGACCGCGCGGGTGGCCGTACTCGACGGCCTGGACGTCCTCTACCTGGGGCGATACGACGGCACGCAGCCGCTGCGGCTGACGGCCAACATCGGCGACCGCTTCCCGGCGAACTGCACGGCCACCGGCAAGGCCATCCTGTCCACACTGGATCCGGCGGTGGCCGAGGACCGGCTGCGCGGCCGTACCCTGCCCGCCCTCAGTGAGCGGTCCATCACCTCCGTGCCCGCGCTGATGGCGGACCTGGCCGAGGCCCGGGAGCGCGGCTACGCGATCGACGACGAGGAGGCCACGGCGGGCATCCTCTGTCTCGCCGTACCGGTCAACGGCTTCCGTACGGACTCGGCGCCCTTCGCGATCAGCGTCACCGTGCTCAAGGCCCGGCTCGACGACGAGTTCCGCGAGGCCCTGCTCAAGGACCTGCGGGCCATCGCGACGGGCCTGGAGAACCCCATGCTTCCGCAGGGGGCGCCGCCTGCCGGCTGAGTTCCCGGGGGCCTGTGCGCGCCCCTCTTCGGTGTCACCCACGGCGGCCGTACGGAGATCTCTCCGTACGGCCGCCGTAACTTTGAGGCAATAAAAACCGGCAGAACCATTGACCAGCATGCTGGTAGCTGTACAGGATTCTGGTCGAGCCGACGGAATGGTCCTCGGCTGGCAGATCCTTCGGAGAAGTCCGTGTATGACGCTCCCGATGACACAGCTGACACAGAAGACACAGCTGACACAGCTGACACAGAAGACACAGCTTCACGCCGGCCCCTGGTGAGCATCCGGGGGTTGCGCAAGCGATTCGGCGGCACGCTCGCCCTCGCCGACGTCGACCTCGACCTTCACTCCGGCAGCATCCTCGCCCTATTGGGTCACAATGGTGCCGGTAAGTCCACACTGATCAAGGTCCTCGCCGGGGTGTACCGGGCGGACCAGGGCGAGGTCACCGTCGCGGGCCACCCGCTCGGCACCGATGCCGCCTCCGCCGAGATGTCCTTCATCCACCAGGACCTCGGCCTCGTCGAGTGGATGACGGTCGCCGAGAACATCGCCCTCGGCACCGGTTACCCGCGCCGCGCCGGCCTCGTCTCCTGGCGGCAGGTCCGCCGGCGCAGCACCGAGGCACTGGACATCGTCGCCGGTCACCTGGACCCGGACGCCAGGGTCGCCGACCTCACCCGCGCCGAGCGGTCCCTCGTCGCCATCGCCCGCGCCCTGTCCACCCGGGCCCGGCTCATCGTCCTCGACGAACCGACCGCGAGCCTGCCCGCCGCGGACTGCGCCCGCCTCTTCGACGTCCTGCACACCCTGCGCGACCGGGGGCACGGCATCGTCTACGTCAGCCACCGGCTCGACGAGGTCTACCAGGTCGCCGACAGCTTCGCGGTCCTGCGCGACGGTCACCTCATCAGCGAGGGCCGCCTCGCCGACCACGGCCCCGACCGCGTCGTGCGCGACATCGTCGGGCACGAGGCGGAGAGCCACCGCCCCGAGCCCGGCCCCAAGGCCCCCACCGACGAGGCCCCGACCGTGCTGCGTCTCACCGGCGTCACCACCGACGGCGCGGGCCCCATCGACCTGGAGGTGCGCGCCGGAGAGGTCCTCGGCATGGTCGGCCTCACCGGCGCCGGCCACATGGACCTCGGCCGTGCCCTCGCCGGCTCCCGGCCGATCCACGACGGTGAGGCCTTGCTCGACGGCAGGCCCTACCGGCCCGGCTCGCCCGCCGCGGCCGTCGACGCGGGCATCGGCTTCGTCACCAGCAACCGCCAGGAGGAGGGCTGCGCCCTAGAACTCACCGTCAGGGAGAACTTCCTGGCCAACCCGCGGGCCGACAGTCGCTCCCCGTGGCGCTGGATCAGCCCGCCACGTGAGCGCGCCGCGGCGCAGTCGCTGGTCGACAGGTTCGGCGTACGCCCGGCCAACCCCGAGGTACCCATCGCGACCCTCTCCGGCGGCAACCAGCAGAAGGTCATGATCGGCCGCTGGCTGCGCCTCAGCAGGCGCGTCGTGATCCTGGAGGAGCCGACCGCGGGAGTCGACGTCGGAGCCAAGGCGGAGATCTACCGCCTGCTCGACGACGCGCTCGCCCAGGGACTCGCGGTCCTCCTCATCTCCACCGACTTCGAGGAAGTCGCCGACGTCTGTCACCGCGCCCTGGTCTTCGTACGGGGCCACGTGACCGCCGAACTCAGCGGTGAGGCCCTCACCGTCACCGAACTCACCCACGCCGCGTCGGCCATGCCGGCGCTGACCGGAACGGCGGACAACTGATGGCCACCGAGACCGAATCCCCCCGTGGCCAGGCCGACCACGGCGACAGCGCACAGCGGGACGGTGCGGCCGGAGGCGGAGCCCGCAGGGAAACGCCCCACGCAGCGCACAAGCAGAAACCCGGCAGGACCGACAAGGGCACCGGCAGCGGCTCCATGGCCGCCCGGCTGCGCGGTGGCCAACTCATCGGCACCTACGGCCTGCTCGGCCTGACCCTCCTGCTGTTCGTGATCTTCGCGCTGGCCCTGCCGGACACCTTCCCGACGATGGACAACGCCTCGTCGATCCTGTCCAACCAGTCGATCCCCGCGATCCTCGCACTCGGCGCGATGATCCCCATCGTCACCGGCAAGTTCGACCTCTCCGTCGGCTACGGACTCGGCTTCGCCCACGTCCTGGCCATGCAGCTCATCGTGAACAGCGGCTGGCCCTGGCCGATCGCCTGCGTCGCCGTCATCCTCGGCGGCGGCATCGTCGGCGTACTCAACGGCCTGCTGGTGGAGTTCGCCAAGATCGACTCCTTCATCGCCACCCTCGGCACCGGCAGCCTCCTGTACGCCTGCACGGGCTGGATCACCGACGGCGCCCGGATCGTTCCCGGCCCGCACGGCCTGCCCCCGGCCTTCACCGACCTGTACGACTCCGAGTTCCTCGGTCTGCCGGTCCCCGCCTTCTACGTCCTCGCGCTCGCCGTGGTGCTCTGGCTGCTGCTGGAGCGCCTGCCGCTCGGCCGCTACCTGTACGTCATCGGCTCCAACGCCCGCGCCGCCGACCTCGTCGGCATCCCCACCCGCCGGTACGGCATCTACGCCTTCGCCGGTTCTGGACTCGTCGTCGGCTTCGCGGGCGTCCTGCTCGCCGCGCAGCAGCAGATCGGCAACCCGAGCGTCGGCATGGACTACCTCCTGCCCGCCTTCGTCGGCGCCCTGCTCGGCTCCACCGCCATCAAGCCGGGCCGCGCCAACGCCGCCGGAACCGTCGTCGCCGTCGCCATCCTCGCCATCGGCCTGGCCGGCATCCAGCAGCTCGGCGCGGAGTTCTGGGCGACCTCCCTCTTCAACGGCGGCACACTGCTCCTCGCCGTCGGCCTGGCCGGCTACTCGGCCCGCCGCCGACTGCGCGCCGGTGCCAGTGCCACGCGCCGCTCACTCACCACGCCGGCCGCGGAACCCACGACGGAACAACCGACGCCCGCTGTCACCGGTTCGTCCGCCACCGGTGCCTCCGACGGGGACGCGCCGCGCACTCCCTGACCACGACCGAACCCAGGACCGCACCTCCCCTTCCCTCTCTCCGCCTGCCCGTCACGCCGCCCGCTTGTCGCACGCCCTCAAGGAGCACCGCCGTGTCGTACCACCCCACCCGCAAGGCAACCCTCAGAGCCGTGGCCGCCCTGGCCGTGCTCACCGCTACGGTCGCGGGCTGCACCCGCGGTTCCGACAGCGCCGGCTCCACCACCGTGGGCGGGTCCTCGAAGGCCGGCTGCCCGGCCGTCCTGGCGAAGGCGAAGCAGGCGGTCGCGGGAGCCGAAGCCGTCGACGCCCCCTGGGGCGGACCGACCACCGGCCCCAAGGCCGTCGCCGGCAAGACGATCGTCTACGTCGCCCAGAGCATGACCAACCCCGGCGTCGCGGGCGCCGCCCAAGGCGTCAAGGAGGCCGCCAAGGCCATCGGCTGGACGGTGCGCATCATCGACGGCCAGGGCACCCCGGCCGGCATCCAGGCCGCCGTCAGCCAGGCCGTCGCCGTGAAGCCCGACGGCATCGTCCTGTCCGGCTTCGACCCCAAGTCGACCGCCCAGCAGGTAGCGCAGGCCAACGCCGCCGGCATCCCGCTCATCGGCTGGCACGCCGTCGGCACCCCCGGACCCAGCACGGACCCCAAGCTCTTCAGCAACATCACCACCAAGGTCGAGGACGTCGCGAAGATCAGCGCCGACTGGGTCATCAGCCAGTCCAACGGCCGGGCCGGAGTGGTGGTCTTCACCGACGCCTCCATCCCCTTCGCCAAGGGCAAGTCGGACCTGATCGAGAAGGAGCTCGCCACCTGCTCCGACACCAAGGTGCTGTCCACCTCCAACATCCCGATCGCCGACGCCAGCAGCCGCACCCCGCAGGAGGTCTCCGCGCTGCTGTCCCGCTTCGGCACCAAGTGGACGCACTCGGTGGCCATCAACGACCTGTACTTCGCCGACGCGGCACCCGCGCTGCGGGCGGGCGGCAAGCAGGGCAACGGTGCCCCCTTCAGCATCGGCGCCGGCGACGGCGACCCTTCGGCCTTCCAGCGCATCAACAGCAAGCAGTTCCAGGCGGCCACGGTGCCCGAACCGCTGTCCGAGCAGGGCTGGCAGATCGTCGACGAGTTCAACCGCTCCTTCGCCGGCAAGCCCGCCAGCGGCTATATCGCCCCGGTGCACATCACGACGGCGGCGAACAGCGGTGGCGGCTCCTCCTGGGACCCGAAGGGATACCGCGAGGCGTACCAGAAGCTCTGGGGCAAGTAGGCGACACCGCCGGCCCTGGCACGTCCCTCCCGCCCCTCCCCGCGGGAGGGGCCTTTACCCCCAGCCACGGTCCCCCTCTTCGTCCTTCCGTCCTCTTCTTCGTCCTTCGTCCTTCCGTCTTCACACAGTCACAGGAGCTCATGCGTGAATCCGCACTCGACCGCTGCCGCCTTCGAGTGGACCGAGTTGGACCAGCGGGCCGTCGACACCGCCCGTGTCCTGGCCGCCGATGCCGTACAGAAGGTCGGTAA
>NZ_JBXEJE010000051.1:0-68354 GCF_056820935.1 Streptomyces sp. Q2
CTGGCCCGTTGCGGCCCGCGCCGCCGGTGCAACGCACGCCGCACGCCGCGGCCGTGGCGAAGCCCGGAACGTCGGGCCCCGCCGCCCCTGTCGCCGCCGCTCCGGCCGCGGTGACTCCGCAGATCCAGCTGATCCCGGCCTCCGCCGAGGGTGCGCTCGACGCTGCCGAGGAAGCTGTCGACCTGCTGCTCGACTCGGGTCGCGCTCCCGGTGACGTGCTGGTGATCACCACCGGCGAACAGCACCCGTGGGCCGTCCACGAACTGTCCTTCGGTGAAGCCTCCTACTGGGCGCAGCACGACGCGGCCGACGACGTCTTCTACACAGACGCCGCCGTGGCTTCTCGCGCCGCATCGCGCCCCGTGGTCGTGGTCGCCGTCAACGGCGGTCCCGGCTCGGCAGCCGCCGACGCCCTGCCGCTCGCTCACGCGCGGGCCGGTGCCCTGTTGATCGTCTGCGGTGACCCGCAGCAGATCAACTCGGTTCTGGGCACCGACGTCTGAGCCGCATCCGGTACCCCCGGCGGGGCGCCGGGGGTGATGGAGGTGCCGCCCCGGCGGCACCTGCGCGGTGTGCTGCTTTGTCGTGCCGGTAACCGTATGGCAGCGCTGTGCCTTGCCTTACCCGGTGCACTTCGGGGCGCACGTATGCCGTTGCTGTCAGCCACGCGGTCGGCGCTGTTCGCCGTGCCGGTGCTTTGTGCCGTGGCACGGGCTCGGCGGCGTGCGGCGTGTGCCCACGAGACCGCACGCGTACGGCATGCAGGCGGCCGGCGTGCGGGTGCTGGGCCGGTGTCAGCGGGCCGCAGCGCGGCGCAGTACTTCCGAGACGGCGCCGCCCGTGCGCGGCAGCGGGGGCGGCGCCTCGGACGTGGCGAATGGCTCCGGTGCCGAGTCCGCGTTCGGGCGACGCCCGCCTCGACCCTCGCCGAGGACCTGCCAGCCGTCCCGGGTCAGCGTGATGTACGCCCCGCATCGCAGCCCGTGCAGGGTGCAGGCGTCACGCAGTCCCCACATCCACGCGCCGTCCTCCTCGGTCCAACGCGCGTCCCCCTCACGGCAGTAGAGCAACACGGCGGTGCGCACCGGTGTGCGGCGCCGCAGGTCGTGCGGGATCACCCGGCGCAGCTGGGACAGCAGCACGTTGCGGGACATCCAGCCGTCAGCCGGTGCCGGACGGCGGGTGAACGAGGCGCTCGCGCGAAGCCGCTCGTCGGCATCGAGGACCGCCACGATCGCGGTCGTCGGCTTGGGCAGATGCCGGGTGTGCAGCCCGCTGACGACCTCGCGGGGATTGCGCAGCAGAGGAATCCCGGCAGCGGCCCACTCCGAGGGTTCGAGCATGCGGGCCAGAGGATTGGCGGATGCGGCGGACAGGTCAGCAGGCGACGACGTCGACGCCGCTGAGGACGGAGCGAATCCGAAGGTCACGGTCCTCCCTTCGGCTACGCGCCCACACTGCGGGCGGGGTCGGATTCGGGGGAGCGCGCACCGCAGCAGAGCCCTACCTGGTCACGGACGAGCCGTGCGGGGAGCGGAGTTCAATTCTTCCTGTCGAACTTGGTTGCGGCAACGAGCAATTGGGCCTACCGACCCTTTTCGAGAGGTTAGCGTCTTATATCCCTACCCGGTGTTCCGGGAGGCGACGCACGGGACGTTCGAGCACGACACGTCCGTACGCCGCCGCAACGGTCTCCGATGTCTGACGCGTGCTCAGCCGCGAACCGCCAGGACCAGT
The DNA here is from genome assembly GCF_056820935.1 of Streptomyces sp. Q2. Lineage (NCBI taxonomy): Bacteria > Bacillati > Actinomycetota > Actinomycetes > Kitasatosporales > Streptomycetaceae > Streptomyces > Streptomyces sp. Q2. The sequence continues at coordinate 1,738 of NZ_JBXEJE010000051.1, forward strand.
GGCAAGACCGCCTGTGCACCCGACCGCAGGAGCAGGCGGGCGCCGACCGCGAGGGTCCAGCCGCTTTCGGTCACGTCGTCCACAAGCAACACGGGTCCGTTCGCGGCATCAAGTGCCTCGCGCAACGGCGGAGGGACGACGAGTGCCCCCTCGAGGGCGCGCAGGCGTTGGGCACTGTTGGAGCGGGGCAGGGACAGGTCGGCCGTGTGGTCCGTGTATGCCAGGGACCCCAGGAGGGGCAGGCGGCCGACCTCGGAGATTCTGTCGCCGAGAGACTGGACCAGCTGCGGCTTCGTGCGCGAGGGCATGGTGACCACGCCGACGGGACGGGGCGGCGCGTCCGGCTTGCCCGACGCCCAGCCGTCCGGTGCCTTGGCCCAGTCGGCCAGTACCGTCACGACGGCCTTCATCACGTCGTCGGGAGCGGGGGCGTCCGGAGTGTGGGGCGCGAGCAGGGGGCGGAGCCGGTTGCCCCAGCCGATGTCGGAGAGGCGGCCCAAAGCCCGGCCCGGGGTGGCTTGTTCACCGGGCGGGATACGGCCCTTGAGGTTGACGCCGATGGCAGGGAGCCCGGTCGGCCACATTTTGCGGGGGTCCACCACGACACCGGCGCGCGTGAGGGAGCCGCCCGCGGTGTCCAGGGCGCTCGAGGAGACCTCGACCGTGAAACGGGGACCGGCGCAGTTGTCGCAGCGACCACAGGGGGCCGCCTCCTCGTCGTCCAGCTGCTGCCTCAGGAACTCCATGCGGCAGCCGCTCGTGGTGGCGTAGTCGCGCATGGCCTGTTGCTCGGTGCCGCGTTGCTTGGCAACCCAGGCGTACCGCTCGGTGTCGTACGACCAAGGCCTGCCGGTGGCGATCCAGCCGCCCTTGACGCGGTGGACGGCGCCGTCCACGTCGAGGACCTTGAGCATGGTCTCCAGGCGGGTGCGGTTCAGTTCCACGAGCGGTTCGAGCGCGGGCAGGGACAAGGGCCGGTCCGCCTGCGCGAGGGCGTCGAGGGTGCGACGGACGGCTTCCTCGGGCGGAAAGGCGACGGAGGCGAAGTAGGCCCAGATCGCTTCGTCCTCCCGGCCCGGCAGAAGGAGCACCTCGGCGTGCTCCACGCCGCGCCCGGCACGGCCGACCTGCTGGTAGTACGCGATGGGGGAGGAGGGGGAACCGAGATGCACGACGAAGCCCAGGTCGGGCTTGTCGAACCCCATGCCGAGTGCGGACGTGGCCACGAGCGCCTTGACCTGGTTCGCGAGGAGGGCCTCCTCGGCCTGCTGCCGCTCGGCGTTCTCCGTCTTGCCCGTGTAGGAAGCGACCGTGTGACCGCACTGCCGCAGAAAGGCGGTGACCTCTTCGGCCGCGGCGACCGTGAGGGTGTAGATGATCCCGGAACCCGGCAGGTCGGCCAGGTGATCGGCGAGCCACGCCAGTCGGTGGGCCGCGTCGGGCAGCTGGAGCACGCCCAGACTGAGGCTCTCGCGGTCCAGTGGGCCGCGCAGCACCAACGCGTCCGAGCCCGTGCCCGTGCCCAGCTGTTCGGCCACGTCCGCGGTGACCCGTGCGTTGGCGGTGGCGGTGGTGGCGAGCACCGGAACGCCGGGCGGGAGGTCGGCCAGCATGGTGCGCAGCCGCCGGTAGTCGGGGCGGAAGTCGTGGCCCCAGTCGGAGATGCAGTGCGCCTCGTCGACGACCAGGAGCCCGGTGGCGGCGGCCAGTTCGGGCAGGACGTTGTCGCGGAAGTCCGGGTTGTTGAGCCGCTCCGGGCTCACCAGCAGCACGTCGACCGTGCCCGCGGTGACCTCTTCCTGGACGGTCTGCCACTCCTCCGTGTTGGAGGAGTTGATGGTCCGCGCCTGGATGCCGGCACGGGCGGCGGCGCCGACCTGGTTGCGCATGAGCGCGAGCAGCGGGGAGACGATCACGGTGGGACCCGCACCGCGCTTGCGCAGCAGGGCGGTCGCCACGAAGTACACCGCGGACTTGCCCCAGCCCGTGCGCTGCACGACGAGGGCCCGGCGCTTGTCCGCCACCAGGGCTTCGATCGCCCGCCACTGGTCTTCGCGCAGGCGGGCCGACCCGGTGCCGTCCCCGACGAGTCGGGTGAGGACCGCATCGGCTGCCGCGCGCAATTCCGCGTTGCTCGTGTGCGTCATACGTCCCATACAACAGGACGGCGCTGACAGCGGTGCTCCGGGCCGGGGCGAGCCGGCAGGCGCATTCGCAGGTCCAACCAGACATGCGAAGCGAGAATGACGTGTCCCTGATCGGACTTATCCACAGGTGAAAGCGGAATGTGGTGATCCGCGAGATCGTCTGCGCATGACGAATCACAGCGAAACGACAGGATCCTCCGAGAACGGCGACATCGGTGGACGAGACGGATATGAGAGGCCCGAAGCCCGCGCCGCCGCCAACGGGCGCCTCCCGGCCGCGGCCGGAGAACACGTCGAGTGCGTGACGTACGACGCTCACGGAGGCGACCATCAGCTCACGCTGCGCACACCGGCCGAACTCGCCGACGCCCTGCCGTACCTGCTCGGCTACCGCCCCGAGGACAGCATCGTCCTGGTCGCCCTCAACGACCGGGGCGGCCGGGGCCGGTTCGGTGGACGCGCCCGGCTCGGCATTCCGTCGAGCGAGGACGACTGGGAGTCCGCGGCCCGGCAGCTGGCCCACGGTCTGATCACGGGCAGCGAGCGCAGGGGCGCCAAACCCGGGCAGATGGTGGCCTACCTGTGTCAGGAGCCCGCCAAGGGGGAGACCGGGCAGCAGGTCATGCGACGGCTGGCCCAGCTCGCAGGCTTTCTGCGCAGGGAGTGCGGCCGGCTCGACGTGCCCGTGATCGAGGCGCTGTGCATTTCCGACGGCCGCTTCTGGTCGTACTGCTGCCCGAGTGAGGGATGCTGTCCCCCCGCGGGGTTGCCGATGGGGCTGCCCGGCACGTCCGTGCTGGCTGCCGCGGCCACCTACGCCGGACTTCAGGTGCGCGGCACTCTGCGCGAGTTGCGGGCCAGGCTGCTGCCCTGGGAGACCGCCGCCGCGCTGGAGCAGGAGAGCGCCCTGGACGCCGCGAGCATGACGCAGGTCCCCAGGATGCTCGACGAGGCGAGCCGCGCGGACGTGGCCGAGGAGACGGTGGCTCTCGCCGAGCGGGTGATGATTCGGTTCGCCGAAGCGCCGCCCGTCTCCGGCACCCTCCTGGCTGATCTGCGTGACGACGAAATGCTCGGACACGACGAAGCGGCCACATTGATCCTCGGCCTTCAGGACCGCTCGACCCGCGACCGCGCGGCCGAGTGGATGGAGGGCCACGAAGCCGGCCCGGCCCTGCGTCTGTGGCGAGCCTTGGCCCGCCGTTGCGTCGGGTCTTACGGCGAGCATGCGGCGGCCCCGCTCACCCTCGTCGGCTGGGTCTCCTGGTCGGCCGGTGACGACATCGAGGCACGGGAAGCCATGGCCATGGCCCTGGGTGCCGATCCCGACTACCTCTTCGCCCGGCTCCTGCACCAGGCCTGCAACGAGGGCCTGGACCCGGAGTCCATCCGCCACTGTCTGCGAGCAGAACGCGAGGGGCGCAGGGCGCGGGCCCGTTCGAAGACTGAGGGGGACTGCGGCGAGACCGGAGCCGAGTCCCCGGAGCAGCGGGACATCGTGGCACCGGTGCAGGGAGACGTGCCACGGGCTGGTGGGGCCTCGACGCAGCAGGAGAGGAGCTCAGCGGAGGAAGCTCCCGTGCAGAACGGGTCGGGTACCGGCGGACCTGGTACGGCGGCCGCGCCCGCGGCAGCTTCCCGCCGCCGGCGGCGGACCCGGCCCGGCGGTGGCTCCGACGGCCGCTCTCCTTCCGCCGGTGCGGGAGGACGACCGGCGCGGATGGACGAGGACGAGCCGCACACCCGCACACGGCCCAGGGGCGCTACGCGTCCTGGTACTCCGGGCACCGGCGGTACACGTCCACGGCCCTCGGGGAAGGAGAACGCGCGCTCACGCTCCACCGGCCCGGACAACGCGCGTCGCCGCGGTTCCCGCCCCACAGCCGCGCAGCCGGGAGACGACGCCGCAGAGGGGGAGGTATGAACGACCGCAGGGGAGGCGTCGACCGACTTGGTGGCCTGGCATGTCGGCTGAGTGAGGGCGGCGCGCGGGTGTGGCACGTCCTCCGCCGCCGGGTGGCGGGCAACCCCGCCCAGGCCGGTCCCGGGCGCGAGCGGGCGGAGCGAGGCCGGGTGGGGCACGGAGGTGGTGGCGGGTTCCTGCTCGGCCGACGAGGGATCCACTGCCTTCGCCCTCGCCGCCATTCGGTCGGCTTCCCTCGCCGCGGGCGTGACCCCGAAGATGTCCGTCCCGTTCACCTGAGTGGCGGAACGCCTGAAGGAGTGCCGCCGTACCGCCCTTGTCCCCAGGAGCCCCGCACCCGGCGCCGACCACGACCCAGGCCCACAGAGCGCAGAGGAAGCCGCCCCATGCACCAGCCGACTCCGCCCTCCGCCACCGACGACAACTCCGTTCCCGGCGGTTCCTCGCCACTCTGGAGCAGAACCGCAAGCACACCGCCGCAGGTGCCGGGCCCGGACACGTCTGCATCCGAAGAGCAGGAGCGGCAGCGCTCAGGCGCGGATGCCGACCGGCATGCGTCTGTGTCCCTGACGCAGGACAGGCCCTGGCCGACCCCAGGAACGGGTTCACAAGGGTGGTCGTCTGCGCCTTCGGAGCAGAGCCCGCCCCCGCCGACAGCACAGCCACCACGCCCCGCTCCGCCGACAAACCAGCGGCGCTGGGCTCCACCCCCGACCGTCTCCCACCCGGATCGCTCGGCCGCGCCCACTCCACGGAACCACCCGCCATCGGCTCAGCCCTCGACCTCGCCCGCGAATCCAGCCGCGCCCCTGCCCCCTCGCCGGTCAGTCGGCCTTCCCCCGGCCCACGCCACCCTCATCTGCGTAGCGCTCCCGGGGCTGGCCATCTCCTCGGATCAGGGGCAGCTGACCGGCCACGGCCTGGAGGGGTTCTATCGTGCGGGCCGACGCTTGCTCTCCCGCTGCCAGCTTCGCGTCGCCGGACGAGAACCGTCCGCGGTCCAGGCCCGGACGACCGCGGCGGACCGCGCACGCTTCGTGGGGACAGTGGGCGCCTCCCCGGGCACCGGACCGGACCCGGACGTCGTGGTTGAGCGCACGCGTCACGCGGACGGCACCGAACGCATCACGCTCCACAGCGCGGCCCTCCGCCCGCTTCGTCTGCCGGTGGAGGTGGCCCTCGGCACGGACCTGGCCGACCTGGGCGCGATCGCGTCGGGACGGGCGGGACCCGAGCTGCCCGCCAGCGTCCACGACTCAGGCCTGCGCTGGTCCTGCGCCGGCGCGAGCGCATCGGTCACGGCCGATCCGCCGCCCGCCGACGCCCTGGCCTCAGCAGGACTGCTGCGCTGGGAGTTCCACCTGCCCCCAGGCGGCACGGCGAGCGTGGAACTGCGGGTACGACCCGACGGCGCGGGACCCGTCAGGGCCGTGGGGCGTGCGGCGACGAGCCCCCTGGCCACCGCACGGGCGACAGGCGACCACCCCGGAGTGCGGGCCCTGCTGCACACCGCCATCGAGGACCTCCAAGCCCTCCTGCTGCGCGACCCGGCACACCCCACCGACACACACCTGGCGGCAGGAGCGCCCTGGCGCTGCGGGATGGCACCGGCCGAGGCACTCGCCGCGGCCCGGATGACGCTGCCGCTCGGCACCAGGCTCGCGGCCGGCACCTTGCGCACCCTGGCGCGTACCCAACTCCAGGCCGCCGCCGGACCGCGGTCCGGCATGATCCCGGGACCGAAGCGGGACGCAGGGGTGCATCTGCCGCCAGGCTGCACGGGCACGGAGGCCACTCTGCTCTTCCCAGCCCTCCTCGCGGAGGCCAGAAGCTGGGGGCTCCCTGAGCCGGAGACTCAGGAGCTGCTGCCGGCGGCCGAGCGGTGCCTGACCTGGCTGCGGGCGACAGTGGGCGACGGGACGTATCTGTGCGACCCGCAGCCCGGCGGCCCTGCCCGCTGCGAGACACAGGCCCACGCCCATCGCGCGGCAGTGCTCGGTGCCGAGTTGCTCGACTCCTGCGGCAGGCCGGGCGGGACCGATCTGCGCCAGTGGGCCCGGGAACTGCGGACCGCGTTCCGCCGGGACTTCTGGCTCGACGACCGTGGCGGCGGCCGGCCGGCGACCGCCCGTGCCCCGGACGGGCGTCTCGTTCCGCAGCTCGGCGCCACGGCCGCCCATCTGCTCGACACCGGCCTGCTGGGTGGAGGCGAGCAGGCACCCGGGCTGCTCGACCGGGTGCAGACCGAACAGCTCGCCAGGCTGTTCGGGAGCCCGGCCATGGACTCCGGCTGGGGCCTGCGCGGACTCGGGGCGAAGGAGGTGGGATACAACCCCTTCGGCCATCGCGCCGGTGCCGTAAGGGTGCACGAGACGGCCGTCGCCGTCGCCGGTCTGGCCGCGGCGGGCTACGAGAAGGAGGCCGGTTCGCTGTTGCGGGGCGTACTGGCGGCGGCCGAGGCATTCGGCCACCGGCTTCCCGAGATGTACGCGGGGGAGCAGCGCACGGACGGAGGCGCGCCACTTCCCCATCCGGCGGCCTGCCGCCCGTCGGCGACCGCATCGGCCGCCGGAGTCCTCCTGCTGACCACCCTCGCCGGGATCCGCCCCGACGCACCGGCCGGGACGATCACGCTGCGTCCGATGCGCAGCGTGCCCCTCGGGGAGATCAGCCTGACCGGGCTGCGGGTCGCGGGCGCCCCCTTCTCCGTGCGGGTCAGCCGACTCGGCCTCGCCATGGTCGAGGAGGCGGCCGACGGCCTCCAACTCGGGACTTGACCTCGTACGACACGGCAGGTGACGACGACAGGGAGCACAGCCTGGACGCCCACGGACCGAAGCGGACCAGCCGCCGGTGCGGCCGACGAAGGGAGTGTTTATCGTCAAGCAGACGACTATGATCGCCGCATGCCCTACGACCCGTCAGCCTTTCCGCCCTTCGCCGTCACCGTGGACCTGGTCGTGCTGACCGTGCGCCGCCATGCCCTGTGCGCGATGACGGTGCGCAGGGGGGAGCCGCCGTTCCAGGGGCGCTGGGCGCTTCCCGGCGGCTTCGTACGGGCCGACGAGGATCTGGCACAGGCCGCGGCGCGCGAGCTGGCGGAGGAGACCGGACTGAGCGCGCACGACCCGGCCGTTCCCGTCCAGGACAACGGCGCACACCTGGAACAACTCGCGACCTACGGCGATCCCAAACGCGATCCCCGGATGCGCGTGGTCAGCGTCGCCCACCTCGCCCTCGCCCCCGATCTCCCCGCTCCGCGCGCGGGCGGCGACGCGAGCAACGCCCGCTGGGCGCCCGTCGAGGAACTGCTGCAGCAGGGCGGTTACGGCCGTGACGGCGACCCCGTCGCGCCGCTCGCCTTCGACCATGCCCAGATTCTGGCGGACGGCGTGGAGCGAGCCCGCTCCAAGATCGAGTACTCGTCCCTTGCCACCGCCTTCTGCCCGCCCGAATTCACCGTCGGCGAGCTGCGCCGCGTGTACGAGGCGGTGTGGGGCGTCGCGCTCGACCCGCGCAACTTCCACCGCAAGGTGACGGGCACGCCGGGCTTCCTCGTGCCCACCGGCGGTACGACCACCCGCCAGGGCGGCCGCCCCGCTCAGCTCTTCCGCGCCGGCGGGGCCACACTCCTCAACCCGCCGATGCTGCGCCCAGAGGTGTGACACCGCGGAGCGGGGCCTGAACGGCCGACCGGCCCTGACGGGACGGCGATGTGGCCTCTGTTCCGCCGGACAGCGGTCCGATCGGGGCGGCCGACAGACCGACGGCCCGCTGCGCAGCGGGCCTTGCGGTACCCGGAAAAACGGACATAGCGCGCTATCTTGCTACGGGTGATCCAGGCCTTCGGACTGACCAGCAACTCCCGCAAGGATCTTCCGCCCGCAGTCGACGACGTCTCCTTCGAAGCGCGCGCAGGCCGTGTCACTGCGCTCCTCGGAGCGGCGGGCGCGGGCAAGACGACGGCGCTCAGGCTGATGCTCGAACTCCAACAGGGCCGCGGCGTCACCTACTTCAGAGGTCGTCCCCTGCACCGCATCGCGCACCCCTCGCGCGAAGTCGGCGTGCTGATGGGTGACGTGCCGGGCCATCCCGCCCGCAGCGTGCGCGGTCACCTGCGCATGCTGTGCGCCGCGGCGGGCGTCCCGGTCCGGCGTGCCGACGAAGTCCTCGAGGTGGTCGGTCTCGTCAGCCTGCGGGACGAACGGCTCAGCACTCTTTCGCGTGGCATGGACCGTCGTCTCGGCCTGGCCTGCGCCCTGCTCCCCGACCCGCACACCCTCCTGCTGGACAACCCCGCCGACGGCCTCTCCGCCCGCGAGAACCAGTGGCTGTACGGCATGCTGCGGGCGCACGTCACGCAGGGCGGGACGGTTCTGTTCACCACGGCCGATCCCAAGGAGGCGGCGCGCGCCGCCGACCAGGTGGTCACGCTCGACGGGGGCAGACTCGTCGCCGACCAGGACGCGGCGGACTTCGCCCGCACCCGGCTGCGCCCCCGGGTCGCCGTCCGCAGCCCCCACGCCGCCCGCCTCGCCTCCCTGCTCAGCAAGGAGGCCCGCACCGCCCAGCGCTCCGTAGAAGTCGTACGGGAGGGCGGCAACCGTCTGTCCGTGTACGGCAGTACGTGTGCCGAGGTGGGGGAGACCGCCTTCCGGCACGGCGTCCTGGTACACCAACTCGCCCACGAGATCGGTGACATGGGCCCGGGTGCGCTGCCTGCCCACTCGGTGGAGAGATGCGTACTCGACGGGACACCGTCAGAGGGTGCTGAGGGGGGATCCGGCCCATCCCAGGCGTCCGGTCCATCGGGAACACCCACTACGAGCGACGGAGAAGGACCTCCCCCAGTCGCGACTCGCCCCGTCGACGCCGTCACAACCGGCGCCCCCCTGTCCCCCCTACCGCCTCCGATCTCCGTCCGACCCGCGCCCAGCCCTATGCGGCCACTGCGCTACGAACTGCGCCGCGCCGCCGGGGTCGGTACGGGGTTCCTCACAGGCGCCGGTGTCCTCGTCACCTCCGCTCTCACCGCTGTACTCCTGGCACGTATCGGACACACCCCGCAGCCGCGTCTGCTGGCCGCGTGGCCGCGGGAACTGCCGCTGCCGCCCGCGGCACTCGGCGCGGGGCTGCTCGGGGCGCTCGCCTTCGGTGACGAGTTCCGCCACCCCGCCCTGGCGGCGGACCGCGGCACGGTGCCCCGCCGTCTGGGGCTGCTCGCCGCGAAACTCGTGGTCGCCGCGGTCACCGCGCTGCTGCTGGCCCTGCTCACGGTGGGCTGCGACGCAGAAGTGCTCTACCTCGTCTACGGACGGGAGCTCACCGAGGTTCCAGCCGACTGGTTGTCACTGGGCGTCAGTTGGATCGGGTTCGTGGTCGGGTGCGCCTGGGCCGGTGTGCTGGCCGCGGGAGTCTTCCGGTCCACCACGGCCGGGCTCGCCGCGGTGGTCGCCGTTCCGGTTCTCGGTGTACCGCTCGTACACAAGGCCTTGGAGGGGGCGTCCGTGCGGGCGGCGGCCGGATTCTCCACGCGGCTGCGCGAGGTGTTTATGTCGCAATGGCCCTTCGGTGGAGAGCGCTATCTGTCGGCGGCTGTGCGCGTGCTCGTCCAACCGGTCGGTGGGGCGCTGGCATTGTCGGTGACCGCTCTGCTCTGCGCATATCTGCTCACGACCCTGCGTAGCAGGGTCCGATGACGACCGTCCGCGCCGCATCGGTTCCCCCCTGCACACAACTCCCCGGGGTGCGCCCATTTCTTTCCGATAAGGCGTCAATTGCGACGGGGTGAGCGATCACCCTTTCGTGTGCTTTTCACCAAAGACCTCAAGGGAGTTGGAGACGACGCCGACAAAGGATCCGTGAGTACCCTTGCGCACACCATGATGACCGCCGCCCGCTCCGCAGACTCCGGTCTCGCCGGCCCGGGCGAACTCGACCGCTACCCCTACGCCGAGGCGTCGGGCCCCGACCGCGTCGGCATCCCCTCCTGGGACGGCGCGGACCCGGAGCTGGGCCGTATGAGCCGACGCGCCGCAGGCAACCGCGGGCGCGGGCTGCACGGCCAACTCGTTCAACAGCTTGGCCAGATGATCGTTTCCGGTGACCTGGGCGCCGACCGTCCGCTGGTCCCCGAGGAGATCGGCCAGCGATTCGAGGTCTCCCGCACCGTCGTCCGCGAGTCGCTCCGCGTCCTGGAGGCCAAGGGCCTGGTCAGCGCCCGCCCGAACGTGGGCACGCGCGTGCGCCCCGTCAGCGACTGGAACCTCCTGGATCCCGACATCATCGAGTGGCGTGCCTACGGGCCGCAGCGCGACGACCAGCGCCGCGAGCTGAGCGAGCTGCGCTGGACGATCGAGCCGCTCGCCGCCCGCCTCGCCGCCGGGCACGGGCGCGAGGACGTCCAGCAGCGGCTCGCCGACATGGTCGAGATCATGGGTCACGCCATGGGTCAGGGCGATGTGCTCACTTTCTCCCGCGCCGACGCCGAGTTCCACTCCCTGCTCATCCAGCTCGCGGGCAACCGCATGCTGGAGCACCTCTCCGGGATCGTGTCGGCCGCCCTTCAGGTCTCCGGTGGCCCGATTGCAGGCTGTGACCGGCCGACCGAGACCTCGCTGGCGCACCACGGCCGGATCGCCGGCGCCCTCGCCACCGGCGACGGCGCGGCAGCCGAGGCGGCCATGCGCCAACTTCTCACCGTCCACCCCGAGGTGGAGCGCGTGGTGCCCGCGCCGCGCGAGCACTGACCGCGCACCGCAGGCGGCGCGGTCGGCGATGCCCCCCTCCTCCTGTGGCATCGCCCGGCCGCCGAACCGTCTCCCGTCGGACCCCGCAGGATCCTCAGGGAATCCTGCGGGGTCCGACGGTGCGACGTGGCGGTGAGTGCGCCGGAACCCCCAGGCCGGGACTGCGACTGACCTCATCTGTACTTGTCTGACCGTTTATGAACGCTTACGGGGTGTGACTCGGGCCACGCAGATTGGGCGTAACGCTCGGGCGGACAGCGCGATGACCTAAGAGGTGACAGCCGCGGAGGGAATACGGACGCCGTTCAAGGCGCTGTGCATCTTCCCGGCCCCCGCCCGCGCCGTCGGCCCATCCCCAAGGCCGGTGGTCGGCTCCTGTCCATCATGGACGGGGCCGGAAGCCGTTTTCCAACGTTCCGAGAGGTTGTTCGTGTCGGCCAGCACATCCCGTACGCTCCCGCCGGAGATCGCCGAGTCCGTCTCTGTCATGGCGCTCATTGAGCGGGGAAAGGCTGAGGGGCAGATCGCCGGCGATGACGTGCGTCGGGCCTTCGAAGCTGACCAGATTCCGGCCACTCAGTGGAAGAACGTACTGCGCAGCCTCAACCAGATCCTCGAGGAAGAGGGTGTGACGCTGATGGTCAGTGCCGCGGAGCCCAAGCGCACCCGAAAGAGCGTCGCAGCGAAGAGTCCGGCCAAGCGCACCGCCACCAAGACGGTCGCGGCGAAGACGGTGACCGCCAAGAAGGCCACCGCCACCGCCACGCCGGCGGCACCCGTCGCCGAGCCCGCCGTCGAGGACGAGGCGGGCGTGAAGAAGGCCGCCGCCAAGAAGACGACGACCGCCAAGAAGGCGGCCGCGAAGAAGACCGTGGCCAAGAAGACGACGGCCAAGAAGACGACCGCCGGCAAGGATGACGCCGAGGTCGTCGAGGACGAGGTCGTCGAGGACGTCAAGCCCGGTGAAGAGGAAGAGGAGGGGGCCGAGAACAAGGGCTTCGTCCTCTCCGACGACGACGAGGACGACGCGCCGGCCCAGCAGGTCGCCGTGGCCGGTGCCACCGCCGACCCCGTCAAGGACTACCTCAAGCAGATCGGCAAGGTCCCGCTGCTCAACGCCGAGCAGGAGGTCGAGCTCGCCAAGCGCATCGAGGCCGGTCTGTTCGCCGAGGACAAGCTGGCCAACGCCGACAAGCTCGCCCCGAAGCTCAAGCGCGAACTCGAGATCATCGCCGAGGACGGCCGCCGCGCCAAGAACCACCTCCTGGAGGCCAACCTCCGCCTGGTGGTCTCCCTGGCCAAGCGCTACACCGGCCGCGGCATGCTCTTCCTGGACCTCATCCAGGAGGGCAACCTCGGTCTCATCCGCGCGGTCGAGAAGTTCGACTACACCAAGGGCTACAAGTTCTCCACGTATGCCACCTGGTGGATCCGTCAGGCGATCACCCGCGCGATGGCCGACCAGGCCCGCACCATCCGCATCCCGGTGCACATGGTCGAGGTCATCAACAAGCTCGCGCGCGTGCAGCGCCAGATGCTCCAGGACCTGGGCCGCGAGCCCACCCCGGAGGAGCTGGCCAAGGAACTCGACATGACCCCCGAGAAGGTCATCGAGGTCCAGAAGTACGGCCGTGAGCCCATCTCGCTGCACACCCCGCTGGGCGAGGACGGTGACAGCGAGTTCGGCGACCTCATCGAGGACTCCGAGGCCGTCGTCCCGGCCGACGCGGTCAGCTTCACGCTCCTGCAGGAGCAGCTGCACTCCGTCCTGGACACCCTGTCCGAGCGCGAGGCGGGCGTCGTCTCCATGCGCTTCGGTCTCACCGACGGTCAGCCGAAGACCCTCGACGAGATCGGCAAGGTGTACGGCGTCACGCGCGAGCGCATCCGTCAGATCGAGTCCAAGACCATGTCGAAGCTGCGCCACCCGTCGCGGTCCCAGGTGCTGCGCGACTACCTCGACTAGGCCCCGTCCGTACCACATCGAAGGCCCGGATCCCTGAGGGGAGCCGGGCCTTCGTGCTGCGGGTCGTGGTGCTCTGCGTGACTCTGGGTGTCCGATCACCACCCCGGAGTAAGGAGCAGGCATGCGGTCTCGCATTGCTCGGGCGCTGGCCCGGCCGCTGGTTCTGGCGGCCGCCGCGGCAGCCATACCACTGATGTCCACCGCCCCCGTGGCCGCCGACAGCATCGTCGTCGGCGGTTTCCCGGTCGACGTGTCCGAAAGCCCCTGGACGGTGGCGCTGTCCAGTCGTGACCGGTTCGGGGGTACGCGGGCGGGGCAGTTCTGCGGCGGTGTGGCGATCGGCCGGACCACTGTGCTCACCGCGGCCCACTGCCTGGGGGAGGACGTCCTCGGCGACCCGCCGGACCGCGTCCGCGACCTCAAGGTGATCGCGGGCCGTACGGACCTGCTCTCGGATCAGGGCCAGGAGATCCGGGTGCAGGACACCTGGGTGAATCCGGACTACGACGAAGGGAGCAACGCGGGGGATTTCGCTGTGCTCAGCCTCGCCGAGCCGCTGCCGCAGGGCTCGGGGCTGGGGATGGCGGCTGCCGGTGATCCGGCGTACCTACCGGGGACGGACGCCACGGTGTACGGCTGGGGAGATGTCACGGGTGCGGGGGGTTATGCGCGGAGCCTGCGGGCGGCACGCCTGCGCGTGCTGCCCGACGCGCTGTGTGAAAGGGCGTATCCGGGCAGCGCCGACGGTAGGTACCTCGCCGGCACCATGCTGTGCGCCGGGGAGGAGGAGGGAGGCCGGGACGCCTGTCAGGGAGACAGCGGAGGGCCGCTGGTCGCCCGGGGGAAGCTGATCGGGCTCGTGTCCTGGGGGAGCGGCTGCGGTCGCGCGGGCAGCCCTGGGGTCTACACGCGTGTGTCCGACGTAGTGCGGGCGCTGGCCCGGGGTGGCGGCTCGGACATGCCGCATGCGGGCGCCTGACGGCGGCTGAAGGGCTCGACGGGTACTAGCAAGGGCGGCTACCCCTGCAGAGCAGGAGCGGCCGCCCTTGGCCGGTCTGTGCCGGTGCTGGCTCGTCGTGGAACGCGAGTGTCAGCGCTCTTCTTCCGAGGCGGATGCAGGAACGGCCGTGAGCCGCTCCGTCTCGTCCTGTATCTCAGCGGCGATCTTCTTGAGTTCCGGCTCGAACTTGCGACCGTGGTGGGCGCAGAAGAGCAGTTCTCCGCCGCTGAGCAGGACGACGCGCACGTACGCCTGGGCTCCGCAGCGGTCGCAGCGGTCAGCGGCCGTCATCGGGCTCGCGGGGGTCAGAACAGTAGTCACGTCGCCTCTTCTCTAGCTCGACGAGCTGTCGTACCAGGGTCAACATCCAACCAGCCCGAAAACGTTCCCGCTCGGGGCTTTTCCTCGAAAAATCTCTCCGGGGCGGCTGTCTGCTGCCGGTTGGCGGCGAATGTGCCGTATTGCGTGTCTTCGATGCTTACGGGTTCGCGCTGTCGGTCGGGGGTCGGTCCTCCCGGCTGGGTTGCCGGTTGTTCATGAGGACGTGCCCGGAGCCTAAATGGTTCATGCCCCGAAGGGAACGTGATATGTACTTCACTCAATCGAGGGATCGAACATGCATACGACCGTGGACTAGGGTGAGTTTAGAAGAGGGTGGCGTTACATCGGCTCTACCAGGCCTCGGTACCCTCTGAGCGGCAACCCAAGCCGCGCCCTTACCCAGAAGGGCCCCACCTGAAATTCAGCGAGGAGCGAACCGCGTGACCGCCGAAACGTCCGTGCCATCCACAGCTCTGCTGGCAGGAGCAGACCGGGACGGTTCCAACTACACCGCGCGGCACCTGCTCGTCCTTGAGGGGCTCGAGGCAGTGCGCAAGCGCCCGGGCATGTATATCGGCTCCACCGATAGCCGTGGACTGATGCACTGCCTGTGGGAGATCATCGACAATGCCGTCGACGAGGCCCTAGGGGGGTACTGCGACCACATCGACGTGATCCTCCACGACGACGGCTCGGTGGAGGTCCGCGACAACGGCCGGGGCATCCCGGTCGACGTGGAGCCCAAGACCGGCCTCTCCGGTGTCGAGGTCGTCATGACCAAGCTGCACGCCGGCGGCAAGTTCGGCGGCGGCTCGTACGCCGCCTCCGGCGGTCTGCACGGCGTGGGCGCCTCCGTGGTGAACGCCCTGTCCGCGCGGCTGGACGTGGAGGTGGACCGCAGTGGCCACACCCACGCCATCAGCTTCCGGCGCGGCGTCCCCGGAGCCTTCGCCGCCATGGGCCCGGACGCCAAGTTCGAGACGGGTGGTCTGCGCAAGGGCAAGAAGATCCCCAGGAACCGCACCGGCACACGCGTGCGGTACTGGGCGGACCGCCAGATCTTCCTCAAAGACGCCAAGCTCTCCCTGGAGAACCTCCACCAGCGCGCACGTCAGACCGCGTTCCTGGTCCCCGGCCTGACCATCGTCGTCCGTGACGAGTACGGACTCGGCGAGGGCGGCAGCAAGGGCGAGGAGTCCTTCCGCTTCGACGGCGGTATCAGCGAGTTCTGCGAGTACCTGGCCACCGACAAGCCGGTCTGCGACGTCCTCCGCTTCTCCGGTCAGGGCACCTTCAAGGAGACCGTCCCGGTCCTGGACGACCACGGCCAGATGACGCCGACCGAAGTCACCCGTGAGCTCGGCGTGGACGTCGCGCTGCGCTGGGGGACCGGTTACGACACGAACCTGAAGTCGTTCGTCAACATCATCGCCACGCCCAAGGGCGGCACTCACATCGCGGGCTTCGAGCAGGCCGTCGTCAAGACGATGAACGAAGTGCTCCGCACCAAGAAGCTGCTGCGCGTGGCCGAGGACGACATCGTCAAGGACGACGCCCTCGAAGGACTCACCGCGGTCGTCACCGTCCGTCTCGCCGAACCTCAGTTCGAAGGGCAGACCAAGGAGGTCCTCGGCACCTCGGCGGCGCGTCGCATCGTGAACACCGTGATCACCAAGGAGCTCAAGGCATTCCTCACCTCCACGAAGCGGGACGCCGCGGCCCAGGCCCGTGTCGTCATGGAGAAGGCTGTCGCCGCCGCCCGCACGAGGATCGCCGCACGTCAGCACAAGGACGCACAGCGCCGGAAGACGGCTCTGGAGTCCTCCTCGCTGCCCGCCAAGCTCGCCGACTGCCGCAGCGACGACGTCGAGCGCAGCGAGCTGTTCATCGTTGAGGGAGACTCCGCACTCGGCACCGCCAAGCTCGCACGGAACTCCGAGTTCCAGGCGCTGCTGCCGATCCGCGGAAAGATCCTCAACGTCCAGAAGTCGTCCGTCACCGACATGCTCAAGAACGCCGAGTGCGGCGCGATCATCCAGGTCATAGGAGCGGGTTCGGGACGCACGTTCGACATCGACGCGGCCCGCTACGGCAAGATCATCATGATGACCGACGCCGATGTGGACGGCTCCCACATCCGGACCCTGCTGCTGACCCTGTTCCACCGCTATATGCGGCCCATGGTCGAGGCGGGTCGGGTGTTTGCCGCGGTGCCGCCGCTGCACCGCGTCGAGCTGATCCAGCCCAAGAAGGGCCAGGACAAATACGTCTACACGTATTCGGACCGTGAGCTGCGGGACAAGCTCCTGGAGTTCCAGAGCAAGGGGGTCCGGTACAAGGACTCCATCCAGCGGTACAAGGGCCTCGGTGAGATGGACGCCGACCAGCTGGCCGAGACGACCATGGACCCACGTCACCGCACCCTGCGTCGGATCAACCTCTCCGACCTGGACTCCGCCGAGCAGGTCTTCGACCTGCTGATGGGCAATGACGTGGCACCCCGCAAGGAGTTCATCTCCAGCTCGGCTGCGACGCTGGACCGGTCGCGCATCGACGCGTAGCCGCTGCGCTGGGCTCGGGCCGGTGCCAATGGGGCCGGTTCGGGCCGAGGCGTGGGCGGGTGCGGTGGCTGGGCCGCGGTGGTCTGAGGTGCGCGGGGTGCAGCTGAGTCGGGGAGGTCTGAGCTGCGCCGGGTGCAGCTGGGCCGGGTGGCTGGGTGGCCGAGACTGCGGCTGGGCCGGGGTGGCCGAGGTGCGACTGGCCCGGGCCGGGCATGCGGATCGGGCCATGCGCGTGCATCGAGGCGCGCGACTCGGGGCGGGCCGGTGCGGGACGGGGCTGAGCGCCCGTCCCGGTTCGAGGCCGAGGCTTGTCGGCCGGCGCGCTCCGTGCGGTGGCAGGTGACGGGGGTCGACGTCCGCGGCTGTATGGGTCGCATCGGCCCGCGTCGCCGCGTGAGTTCGGCGGGCGCACGAGTGCGCCGAGCGTGAGATTTCCGCGGGTGCGTCGCAGACCGCGTCTCCACCCGGGGGTGGAGGCCGACGGTCGTCGGGGATCCACCCATGATCCACCCTCGCTCCGATCTGCCGACCTGCGGCTTTGCGTAGCGTCGAAGGCGTCGGCAGCGCTCGCTGCCGGCCGTGCTCCTTCTCGCTGCGGAGGCTCAGATGTCCGGGATCGTCGATGCGTTGGTGATCGTGGCCGTGATCGTCCTGGTGGTCGTCCGACAGTTCCGCGCCAGTCGCATCGACACCGGCAGACGGTGGTGGCTCCTGCCCGCGGCCCTGGCCGTCGTGGTGCTCCGCGACCCGCACATGGTGGACCGTCATCACCACACGGCATCGATCGCCCTGCTCGCCGCCGAATTGGTCACCGGTCTCGCCATCGGAGCGGGCTGGGCGTGGACCACCCGAATATGGGCGGAGCCGGACGGCGCGGTGTGGTGCAGGAGCACCAAGGCAAGCGGAGCGGTCTGGGGGGTCGGCATCGGACTGCGGGTCGGCCTCTTCGCTCTCGGTGCGGCGTTCGGCGTCCATCAGGACTCCTCCGCCCTGCTGCTCGCCCTGGCGGCCACACTTCTGGTCCGCTTCGGAGTTCTCGCCTGGCGGGCCCGTTGCCTGGGCCCGGCCGCCGTGTCCGCCACGGCGTACGGTGACCGCATGTCCCCGCCCGCATGGAAGGAGCGTGTGTGACGGAGAACGCCTGGACGCGCTGGCCCTCCCGGGAGGCACTCGGGCGGGGAGCAACCACGGCTCCTCGGCGCCTGCTCGGGTGGGTGGTCCGGGCCTTGGTGCTGGGCATGCTTCTGTGGGGCATCTTCACGAGCAGCCAGGTGCACGGCTGGGGGGCGCTCGGAGCCGCGGCGGCAGTGCTGCTGGCAGCGTTCGTCGCCTGGGCCCTCTATCGCACCACCCTCGCGCACCGACTCCGGCCTTCCCTGGCCCTCACCACCCTGCTCCTGGGGATCGCGGTGGCGGCCCAGAGCGCGGACTTCAGGGTTCCCGCCCTGGTTCTGTGGTGCGGGTGTGCCGTCACCGCGCTGGAGCGACTGCCCCTCGCGGCGGCACTGCCGGTCACGGCGGTCGCCCTCACGTCATACGCCGCGGTCAATGACGACGCCTGGCTGACGACCGCGGTCACGACAGCGGGGCTCGCCCTCGCCGGATACGTGTTGCGCCTGGACGCCGAGGCACGCGGCAGCGCGCAGCGGCTGCTCGCCCAGGAGCGTGCGGCGCGTGCGGCGGAGGCGGAGTCGGCGGCACTCGCGGAGCGGGCGCGTATCGCACGGGAGATCCATGACGTGCTGGCCCACAGCCTCTCGGCGCAGCTCGTGCACCTGGAGGCGGCCCGGCTGCTGATCGAGGGAGGCGCCGACCGGGAGCAGATCCTCGAGCGGGTGGTGGCGGCACGGGGAATGGCCCGCGACGGACTGGCCGAGACAAGGCAGGCGTTGTCGGCGCTGCGCGGCGAACTGACCCCGGTGGAAGAGTTCCTGACCCAGATCGTCGGTACGGCCGACGGTGCCGAGACCACCATTTCGGGTGAGCGCAGACCGCTGCCGGCCGAGGCGTCACAGGCCGTGCGCAGGGTCGCGCAGGAGGCCCTGACCAACGTCCGCAAGCATGCGCCCGGGGCGAAGGTGCAGGTGAGACTCGAGTACGGCGAGCACCAAGTGAAGCTCGTTGTGCGGGACTCGGGCGGTTCGCCCGGCGAACTCGCCGCGACCGGTGCCGGGTACGGTCTTCTGGGCATGCGGGAGCGTGCCGAGCTGCTGGGCGGCTCGCTGGACGCAGGGCCGGACAGGGAGGGGTTCGTGGTGACGTTGCAGGTGCCCGTATGACGGAGGGGGCCGGGGAGAGGGCCGCGCGGGTCGTGGTCGTGGACGACCAGACCGTGGTCCGTGAGGGCATCGTGATGTTGCTGGGGCTGCTGCCCGGCATCGAGGTCGTGGGAGCCGCGGGAGACGGGGACGAGGCGGTGAAACTCGTGGCCGAACTCGGCCCGGATGTGGTGCTGATGGATCTGCGCATGCCCCGCTGCGACGGGGTGGAGGCGACCCGTCGGATTCGGGCGGAACATCCCGGGACGCAGGTCGTGGTGCTCACGACGTACGCGGACGACGAGTCGCTGTTCCCGGCGCTGAGAGCGGGGGCGCGGGGATATCTGACCAAGGATGCGGGGGGTGACGAGATCGTGCGGGCCGTGCGGAGTGTGCTGTCCGGAGAGGCGGGGCTGTCGCCGAGCATCCAACGGCGGCTTCTGGAGCGGCTGTCCGAGCCCGAGCCGGCGTCGGCGGCGCCGACCGAGGTGCCGGACGGGCTCACCACGCGGGAGACCGAGGTGCTGGTGCTGATCGCCGAGGGGCTCAGCAATCAGGAGATCGCCCGCCGGTTGCACGTCTCCACGGCGACGGTGAAGACCCACATCAACAACCTCTTCGCCAAGACCGGACTGAAGGACCGAGCGCAGGCGGTGCGTTACGCGTACGGGAAGGGGCTTGTACGACCACCGACGGGGTGAGTCACCTGATGGGGTGAAGAGCGCGGGGAAGAAGAGTCGGAGATCTTCCCGTTCTGTCCATCCTTGGGCATGCAGTCAAGCAACGGTCGCCCCCGCGGAGGCGGCGGTGGTGCCGAGAGTTCGGTCGACAACCACGACGGTCATGATCCGGTGCTCGCCGAGGGGCCCGCACAGGTGAGGTACGACGACCCCTGGTACGACGCACTGGCCTCTGGCTGGGGCGAGTCGGGTGGGGCCGCGCCCGTGACCGCGGCGTCGTCGGCTTCGCGGGAGCACGAGGCGCCGGCTGTCGCCGCGGCCGAGGTGTATCTGGAAGTTCAGCGCAGCGCGGCCTTCCAGGAGGTGCGCAGTCGGTACCGGAGGTTCGTGGTGCCCGGGGTCGCCGTGTTCTTCACCTGGTACGTCGCCTATGTGGTGACCGCGACGACGGCGCCCGGGCTGATGGCACGCCCTGTGGCGGGCGCTGTGAACGTGGCGATGCTGGCGGGGCTGGGACAGTTCCTCACCACCTTCCTGTTCACCTGGGCGTACGCGCGGCACGCGCGGCTGCGCCGGGACCGGGCCGCGCTCGAACTGCGGTGGGACACCCAGGAACTGACGCGCGGCATCCGGGGCGGTGTGTCGTGACGGGGAACCATCAGACGCTGGCATTGCTTCTGTTCAGCGCCTTCGTCGCCGTGACACTGGGGATCACGACGTGGGTGAGCCGTCACCGCCACGGTTCGGCGGAGGAGTTCTATGCGGGCGGCCGGTTGTTCTCTCCGATGGAGAATGGTTTTGCCATCGCGGGCGACTACATGTCGGCCGCGTCCTTCCTCGGCATCTCCGGACTCATCGCCCTCTATGGCTACGACGGGCTGCTGTACTCGGTGGGCTTCCTGGTGGCCTGGCTCGTGGTGCTGTTCCTCGTCGCGGAACTCGTGCGCAACTGCGGGCGCTTCACGCTTGCCGACGTGGTTGCGGCGCGGATGACCGAGCGTCCCGTGCGGATCGCGGCGGGGACCTCCTCGGTCACCGTGTCCGTCCTGTATCTGGTGGCGCAGATGGTCGGAGCGGGCAGCCTGGTGGCGCTGCTGCTCGGGGGCACCAGCGGGGCGGCGCAGACCTGGACGGTCATCGGGGTCGGTGCCCTCATGGTGATCTATGTGTCGTTCGGAGGGATGCGGGCCACCACCTGGATCCAGATCGTCAAGGCGGTCCTGCTGCTCGGCGGCACCATCACGCTCACGGTGCTCGTCCTGGTGCGGTTCCATGGCGACTTCGACCGGCTTCTGCTCACGGCGGCGGAGCGCAGCGGTCACGGTGCATCGTTCCTGGCACCCGGCCTGAAGTACGGCGGGGACTGGACCGCCCGCCTCGACTTCATCAGTCTGGGACTCGCGCTGGTGCTCGGCACCGCCGGGCTGCCGCACATCCTGTCCCGCTTCTACACCGTGCCCACCGCGCGGGCCGCCCGGCGTTCGGTCGTGTGGTCGATCGGGCTCATCGGCGGCTTCTACCTGATGACGATCGTCCTGGGATTCGGCGCGGCGGCGATCGTGGGGCCGGACGCGGTGCGGGGATCGAACGCGGCCGGGAACACGGCGGTCCCACTGCTGGCACTCGACCTGGGCGGCGGCGCGGACTCCACCGGAGGAACGGTTCTATTCGCGACCGTCGCCGCCGTCGCCTTCGCCACGATCCTCGCCGTGGTCGCCGGGATCACGCTCGCCTCCTCCGCGTCCGTCGCCCATGACCTGTACGCCTCGCTGCGGCGCCGGAGGGCCAAGCCGCGCAGCGAGGTGGCCGTCGCCCGCGCCGCCGCCGTCGGTATCGGGGTGGCCGCGATCGCCCTCGGCCTGCTGGCGCGCGATCTCAATGTGGCCTTCCTCGTGGGGCTCGCCTTCGCCGTCGCCGCGTCCGCCAACCTGCCGGTGCTGCTCTACTCGCTGTTCTGGCGCGGCTTCACCACCCGCGGTGCCGTGTGGGCCGTCTATGGCGGGCTGATCCCGGCCGTCGTGCTCGTGCTGCTGTCGCCTGTGGTGTCGGGCAGCCCCGAATCACTGTTCCCCGGCGCCGACTTCCAGTACTTCCCCCTGCAGAACCCCGGCCTCGTCTCGATCCCCCTGGGCTTCGTCGCGGGCTGGCTCGGCACGGTCACCTCCGCGGAACTGCCCGACGAGGCCAAGCATGCGGAGACCGAGGTGCGGTCTCTGACGGGGGCGGGGGCCGTGTAGGGCGCGGCGCCTGCATCGTCGTACGGCATGGGCTTCAGCGGCGGAAGGACTGCTCGGCCCCAGGCTGACATCTCCGAGGCCCGCATCCGTATGTAGCGGCGGGCACGGTCCCTTCCCCCGTTCCCACGGCCGTGTCCTCAGGCGCGGGTCGCCCACACGTAACGGTGTTCCGGGCGGCCCGCGTCGCCGTACTTGAGGGTGAGTCTGGCCCGTCCCGTGCGTTCCAGGAGCTTCAGATAGCGCTGGGCGGTCTGGCGGCTCACTCCGGTGCGTTCGGCGATCTCCTGGGCGGACAGAGGGCCTTCCGCGTTCATGAGGGAGCGGCGGACGAGTTCCGCGGTGGTGGGGGAGTGGCCCTTGGGCAGTCCGGGCTCCGACGGTGCGGACAGGGCGCCGAAGATGCGGTCCACCTCGGCCTGCTCCGCCTCGCCGCCGCCGTCGAGGGTGCGGCGCAGGTGCGCGTACGCTTCCAGCTTGGCCCGCAGGCCGGCGAAGGCGAACGGCTTGACCAGGTACTGCAGCGCGCCCTGCCGCATCGCGGCCTGCACGGTCGAGACGTCCCGCGCCGCCGTCACCATGATCACGTCGCTCTGGTGGCCGCGCCGGCGCATCTCCTGGACGACGGTGAGACCCGTCTCGTCGGGCAGGTAGTGGTCCAGAAGGATCAGGTCCACGCGGGGCAGCGTCTCCAACTGGTGCAGCGCCTGAGCCGCACTGTGCGCCTCGCCGGCCACATGGAAGCCCGGCACTTTCTCCACGTAGGCGGCGTTGACCCGCGCGACCCGGATGTCGTCGTCCACGACCAGGACCTCGATCATCGTGATTCCTCCTCGGTGGCGGACTGCGGGGCTTGCGGCGCGGTGAGGGCCGGTTCCGGATCGGCCAGGGCGTCCGGCAGGACGACCGTGAACTCCGCGCCCCCGCCGCCCGCCTCGCCGACCGCGACGCTGCCACCTTGGCGCTCGGCGAGCCTGCGCACCAGGGAGAGTCCGATACCGCGGTTGCGGTGGGCCGGCGGCTTCTTCGTCGACCAGCCCTCCGTGAAGACCAACTCGCGGTGCTCCACCGGGACTCCGGGGCCGGTGTCCCGCACTCTGAGGACGGCGGTACACCCCTCCGCGCGCAGTTCGACCTCCACGCGCGCGTGCGGCGTGCCCGCGGCGGCGTCCAGCGCGTTGTCGACCAGGTTGCCGAGGATCGTGACCAGCCCACCGGGGTCGACCAGCCGGTCCGGCAGCCGGGTCCGGTCCGAGACCCACAGGGCGACACCGCGCTCGGCCGCGACGGTCGCCTTGCCCACCAGCAGGGCGGCGAGCAGGGGGTCCTGGATCTTCTCGGTGACCTGTTCGGCGGTGGCACGGTGGTCGCCGACGACCTCGCCGACGAACTCCACGGCGTCGTCGTACATCTCCAGTTCTAGCAGTCCCAGGAGCGTGTGCATGCGGTTGGCGTGCTCGTGGTCCTGGGCGCGCAGGGCATCGATGAGCCCCTGCGTGGAGTCGAGTTCCCGGCCGAGCTGCTCCAGTTCGGTGCGGTCGCGCAGGGTGGCGACGGCGCCGCCGTCGTCGGTGGGCATGCGGTTGGCGACCAGCACGCGCTGGCCGCGCACAGTGAGGAGGTCGGTGCCCGTCACCCGGCCCGCGAGGACGTCGGCCGTACGGCCCGCCCCGAGCGCCTCGTCGGGGGAGCGGCCGACGGACTCCTCCCCGATGCCGAGCAGCCGCTGCGCCTCGTCGTTGAGCAGGCGGACGCGGCCGGCGCGGTCCAGGGCGACGACGCCCTCCCGGATGCCGTGCAGCATGGCCTCGCGTTCCGCGAGCAGCCCCGAGATGTCCGAGAAGGCCAGGTCCCGGGTCTGCCGGTGGACCCGGCGGGAGATCAGCCAGGCGGCCAGTGCACCCACGGCCAGGGCACCACCGGCGTACGCGAACAGGCCCGGGATCGCGTGGATCAGCCGCGCCCGCACGCTGTCGTACGCGATGCCGACCGAGACCGCGCCGACGATGTCGCCGTCGCTGTCGCGCAGTGGCACCTTGCCGCGGGCTGAGCGACCCAGGGTGCCGCTGTCGATCTCCATGACCTCCTTGCCGGCGAGAGCCTGGCCGGGGTCGGTCGAGACGGTCCTGCCGACCTGGTCGGGGGTGGGGTGCGACCAGCGCACGCCCCGCCAGTCCATCACCACGACGTACTCGGCCCTGGTCGTCTCGCGGATCCGTTCCGCCGCCCTCTGGACCGGCCCGCCGGCCGTCGGAGGCGTGTTCTTGACCTCTTCCGCGATCCGCGGCTCGGCGGCGGTGGTCTGCGCGATCGCGAGGGCCCGGCGCATCGCCTGGTCGTCCAGCTGGTTGCTGAGGGGGGCGAGGAACAGTCCGGTCGCGAGCACCGCGACTCCCGCGGCGATCGCCAGCTGCATCAGCAGCACCTGCGAGAACACGCGCCGCGGCAGGCCGAGGCGCAGGCGTCGGGCGGGGGGAGTGCGGCTCATACCCATGACGGTACGTGGGTGTGCCTCAGCTGCCGCAGGGGATGTGGCATGGATTACTTGATCAATATGTGAGATGCCCGGACGGCTCGTTTCGTCGGAGAGGGCTCCGCAAGGACGAGTGAGCCCTCAGCTCGCGAGCGCCGTCGCCCCCGTCAGCTCGCGCACCGCCACCACGTCCATCAGCGCGGGCGAGCCGAGGACCGAGGCCCCGCAGCTTTCCGCGCGGGGCGGAAGGGACGCGCCCTGGGCCACGAGGACACGCCAGCGGCGGCCGTCGGCGTGCGCGACGGTCACCTCCCAGCGCGGCGCTGCGCCCTCCGTACGGACGACCGCGAGGGCGCTCGCCGCGTACTCGCCGATGGCCGTGCGCACGGCCAGCTCGGCCGCTTGGCCGGGCCGCTCCCACGCCGAGTTCCCGCGGCACCCCGCCACGACGATCCGCCCCTCCTGGGCGCTGTGCAGGATCTCCTTCACGGCATGGGCCTGCGCCCGGCCGTAGGCGTATCCGTACGGCAGGACGAGCAGCGTCGGCGAGAAGCGATGACCACCCAGATGGGTGACCTCCCAGGTGCCCTCGACGCCGGACGCGGCCAGCTCGGCGGCGAGCGGGCGCCCCAGGAGGGCGCAGCAGCGGTCGCGCTTGCCGTTGGTGCAGACGAGCGCGAG
This sequence comes from Streptomyces sp. Q2, assembly GCF_056820935.1. Taxonomy (NCBI): domain Bacteria; kingdom Bacillati; phylum Actinomycetota; class Actinomycetes; order Kitasatosporales; family Streptomycetaceae; genus Streptomyces; species Streptomyces sp. Q2. The sequence continues at coordinate 26,732 of NZ_JBXEJE010000051.1, forward strand.
CGGGTCGCCGGTGTGGGGACGCCCGTCGAGCGCCGCGTCGAAGCTGCTGTGGTCGCCCCTGCCGAGCGCGGCGAAGTCGAGGTCGAGCAGCCGGCGCGGATCGCAGGTGGTGGCGGAGCGCAGCCACGCGTTCCCTGGCAGGGTGTGCGCGGCATACACGTGACGTGCGGTGGGTGTGCCGCTGTCGGCGTGGCGTCCGGGGCGGCGGATCAGCGCGACGCGTACGTCCGTGCCCTGCGCGGCGGCCTCCAGGGCGCGGCCTAGCGCGGGGTCCAGGTGGCTCGAAGTGAGCGCCTTGGCACCCCAGGGGCCGGGCTGTTCCAGCAGCAGCCAGGTCCTCGCCGTGGCCGCGGTCCCGGAGATGGGCTCGTCGAGCTCCTGGGACGCGGTTGAACACGTACTCACGCAGGTGAGCCTAACCTGACTTGAGGCAGGCGACTTCCGGACGGGCCTGTGTCCTACTCCGGGCAGGGCTGCGGCGGCCTCGGGCCGACGTAGTGACCGCTCGGGCGCATGCGCAGGGGGCGTTCCCCGTACTCCTCCAGGGCGTGGGCGATCCAGCCCGCCGTACGGGCCACGGCGAAGATCGTCTCGCCCGCCGCGGCCGGCATGCCCGAGGAGGCGGTGAGGACGGCGAGGGCCAGGTCGATGTTGGCGTGCAGCGGAGCGTGGCGGGCGGTGGTGGCCACGATGTCGCGGGCCGCGGCGAGGGCGGGCTCGGCCTTGGGGATCTGCTCCAGGAGGTCGAACAGGGCACGCGCGCGTGGGTCCTCGCCGGGGTAGAGGCGATGGCCGAGCCCCGGGATGCGGCGGCCGGCCCGCAGTTCGTCCGCGATCACGGGGGCCGCGCTGCCCTGGTCGAGCACGTCGAGCAGCAGCCTGTGGGCGAGCCCGCTGGCCGCGCCGTGCAAAGGGCCCTCGATCACGCCGAGCCCGGCGGAGACGGCCGCGTAGGCGTGTGCGCGGGCCGACGCGGCGACGCGCACGGCGAGGGTCGAGGCGGCGAGGTCGTGGTCGACGAGCAGGGCGAGCGCGGTGTCGAGGGCGCGTAGCGAGGCCTCGTCGGCGGACCGGCCGCTGAGTCGCGTCCACAGGCGGTGGGCGAGGGGGCCGCCGTCGCGCGGGCCGTGGAGGACCGGCGGCAGGGCGGCGACCAATGTGGGGATGAGAACGCGCGCGGTGCCGAGCACGGCCTCCTCGGAGAGGTCGAAGCGCAGCGGATCCGCGGTCGAGGCGGCGATCGCCGCGACCCGCAACCGGTCGGTGGGAGCGGCGTGTTCGGGCAGCGCGGCCACGGCACGGCGGGCCACGGCGACGGCGGCCTCGGGAGCCGTGAAGGTGGCGCCGGGCCGCATCCGACCGGTCCACAGCCACTCGGCGACCTCTTCGTAGGAGTGCCGGGCGGCCAGTTCGGTCGCGTCGACGCCCCGGAAGTAGTAGCGATCAGTGTCGATCAACGTGATGCGCGTCCGTACGGACAGCTCGCCTCCGGAGCTCGGACTGCCGCCGCTTTCCCGCCTGTTGCGCCGGGCGAGCGCCTCCACCTCCTTGGCGTCGAAGGTGCTGCCCCGGCCGCCGTGGACGCGGCGACTGGTGAGCTGGCCGCGACTGACGTAGGCGTACACGGTCTCGGGCTTCACGCCCAGCAGCTCAGCGGCCTCCTTGGTGCTCAGCCGCTGTCCGGCGGGGCCGGGGAGGGGTTCTTGATCGCGCATAGGAGGTCACCGTATCCGGAGCCGGTCTGTTGATCGCATGTTGATTCACTTGTATTGATTCAATCAACATTGACAGGAAATCAGTCAATCATAGACAGTCGAATCAAGTCGAGGGAGGAATCATGTCCGTCAACAGGTCCGCAGGCACTCTGGTCGACGTACCGCGAGGACTCGCGGGCGTCGTGGTCACCAACACCGAGGTCGGGGACGTGCGGGGGTTCGAGGGCTTCTACCACTACCGCCAGTACTCGGCCGTCGAACTCGCGCATAACCGCAGCTTCGAGGACGTCTGGCATCTGCTGGTCCACGGCGAACTCCCGGACGCCGAACGCGGCGCCGCCTTCGCCGCCGAGACCGCCGCACTGCGGCGGCTGCCCGGCCGGGTGCGGGCGGCGCTGCCCGCCATCGCCGCAGCCGGCGCGGGCTCCGGTCCCCTCGCCGGCATGCGCACCGCGCTGTCGCTGCTCGGCGCGGCGAAGGGCTTCCGTCCCGTGTACGACCTCGATGCGGACCGGCGCCGCCAGGACGCCATTGTCGCGGCGGCGGCCGTACCGACGCTGCTGACCGCGCTGCACCGGCTGGGAGCGGGGCTCGACCCCGTGGAGCCTCGCGACGACCTGTCCTACGCGGCGAACTACCTCTACATGCTGACGGGTTCGGAGCCGGAGCGGGAGACGGCCCGGGCAGTCGAGCAGTACTTGATTTCCACCATTGATCACGGATTCAATGCGTCAACCTTCACGGCCCGCGTCATCGCGTCGACCGGTGCCGACGTGGCGGCGTGTCTCGTGGGCGCGGTGGGGGCGTTGTCCGGCCCGTTGCACGGAGGTGCGCCCAGCCGTGCGCTGGACACCCTGGATGCGATCGGCACTCCCGACCGCATCGACTCCTGGATTCGCGAGCGGGTGCTGGCCGGTGACCGCATCATGGGCTTCGGCCATGCGATCTACCGCACGGAGGATCCCCGTTCCCGGATGCTCCGTGAGGTCGCCCAGCGGTTCGGCGGTCCGCGCGTCGACTTCGCCGTCGAGGTCGAACGCCACGTCGAGCGGATCCTCGCCGAACTGAAGCCGGGCCGGGAACTGCACACCAACGTCGAGTTCTACGCGGGCGTGGTCATGGAACTGTGCGGCCTGCCACGCGAGATGTTCACGCCGACGTTCGCGGCTGCCCGGGTGGTGGGCTGGAGCGCGAACATCCTGGAACAGGCGGCGGACTCGAAGATCATCAGGCCGGTGGCGCGGTATGTGGGGCCGGAGGCTCCGGCGGCGGTGCCCGCCTGAAAACACCGGGGGTCCGGCACCGATGCGGTGCCGGACCCGGGAGTTGTGCTCAGGCGTCAGGAATGTCCGCCTTGGCGCGGATCAGTGTTTCGCGGGTGATGACCACGATGCGCTCGTAGTCCGCGCGCGAGGCGTCGGAGGGGAGGTCGGGGTCGAGGGAATCCGTGGCGTCCCTGCCGATGACGGCGAAACTTCCGTCGGCCAATTCGAAGATGTCCGGGCAGTTGCCTCCCCCTGTGCTCCCCCTGTCGCATGGAGGTACACCGATCCGACGGATGATCTGACTCACTGTTGATTCCCTCTGGTCCACGGCTGAAGAACGTGTGCACACGACGGCTGCGGCGTACGAAAGCAGCCTTGTGGGGTGCACTCGTCTTCCGGCGGCGTGAGTGACGCTTGTGGGGTCGCTCACGCGATCAGGCGTGAGTCTCCCAGTGGCGTGTGGGTCAACTGGAGATTTGACCTGTTCGTTATGGCCCGTGCGTGTGATTTCTTCGGCCCGACGCCGCTACTCACCGGGCGGCTCACCGACCACCCACCATTCGTCGACGTCCGCCTCGTCCAATTGACGTAGCAGGTCGTCGACCATGCGCCCCAGTTCGGCCTCGTCCGAGCCCTCGGGGAGTGTGGCCCGTTGGCCTCGCGTCGCGAACCAGTACTCCCTGACGACGGGGTTCTGCAACAGACCCCGCACCCGCCCGAAGAACTCGTCACGGCTGAGATTGCCGATCCGGTAGTAGAAGTACAGGTTCGTGTAGAGCGCGTTGGCGAAGAGGTACTGCCGTCGTTTCTGCTGCGACGCGGGCGCCTCGAAGATGTCCAGCACCTCGGCCAGTTCCGGGCTGTCGATCGCCTTGCTCAGCAGCTCCCAGTGCAGGTGCTGCTGGTTGGCCAGGTTGGTGTGAAGCTGGCTGTGGGCCACCTGTTCCTCCAGGTGGTCGAGCCGAACGCGCAGCGATTGGAGCGTGCGGTGTTGTGCGGCCAGGGCGGCGAGAGCTCCCGTAACCAAGCCCAGGCCTACTGCCAGGGGGGTAGGGAACCCCCGGGTTCCACGCTTCCGTGTGGCCATGTCAACCCCCGAATCAGGCGGCCGTCCGCCGGTCGTCGGAGTGCGGGTCGACTGGAGGGGACCGGCGAGCGGAGGGCGGCGCTTGCCGCCTCCCAGAATGCCGAGCGGCTCTGATCGGCGGGGAGGCGGAGAGGAGGCGCACGGAGGGAAGCGAGGGTCGCACAGTCCAGCGCCTTCCCCAACGTCTGCCCCGCAAGAGCTGCTAACAATCGTTCACTTCGGGGGGATTCTTCCGGCTCGTATCCTGGGTCGGCATTCAATCCTCGTACGTGCGCCGGGCCGCGAGCCGGTGCGCGCTTTGGTGAGAGAAGGGTCGCACGTTGAGCCAGCCGAGCCCGCAGACGAACGCAGGCGCGCATCCGAGTCCGAGCCCGCAGGCGAGCCCGGGGGCGCGTCAGATCCCGGTCGTCGTGCTTGCCGGATTCCTCGGCTCGGGCAAGACCACCCTGCTCAACCACCTCCTCCACCGCAGCGGAGGCAGCCGGATCGGCGCCGTCGTCAACGACTTCGGGGCCATCGAGATCGACGCGATGGCCGTCGCCGGAGCCCTCGGCGACTCCACGGTCTCCCTCGGCAACGGGTGTCTGTGCTGCGCCGTCGACGCCAGTGAGCTGGACGAATACCTGGAGCGGCTCGCGCGGCCCTCGCTCGGCATCGACGTCATCGTGATCGAGGCCAGCGGCCTCGCCGAACCCCAGGAACTCGTGCGCATGGTGCTCGCCAGTGAGCATCCGGGGATCGTCTACGGCGGGCTGGTCGAGGTCGTGGACGCCGCCGAGTTCGACGACACCCGCGCGCGGCATCCCGAGATCGACCGGCACCTCGGCCTCGCCGACCTCGTCGTCGTCAACAAGCTCGACCGGGCCGCCGACGGCGAGCGGGTCCTCGGGCTGGTCCGGTCCCTCGTCCACCGGGCCGCCGTTGTGCCCGCCCACTACGGCCGCATCGACCCCGAGTTCCTCTTCGACTGCCGGCCCGGTGAGGAGCGCCTCGGCCAGTTGTCCTTCGACGACCTGCACGATCACACCGAGCCGGACAGTCACGGCCAGCACCTGCACAACGGCTACGACAGTGTGGCCTTCGCCAGCGAAGTGCCCCTCGACCCGCGTCGGTTGATGCAGTTCCTCGACAGCAGGCCCGAGGGGCTGTACCGGATCAAGGGCTACGTCGACTTCGGGCCGAACGACTTCGCGAACCGTTACGGCGTGCATGCCGTCGGGCGGTTCCTGCGCTTCTACCCGGAGCCCTGGGCGCCCGCAGACGCTCGCCTCACCCAGCTCGTGCTCATCGGCTCCGGCATCGACGCGCCCGCTCTCGGCAAGGAGCTGGAGGCGTGCAAGAGCGACGCCCCACACGCCGACGAGCACGGCATGTGGGGCGTTCTGCGCTACGTACGGGAGCCGGAGGAAGAGACCCCGGACGGGGCCTAGACCGGTCCTGCCACCACCGACACCGTCTTGGGCAGGGACACGCCCGAACCGTCACGGCGCGGGTCCATCTCCGGGAGGTCGGCCGGGGTGCCGTTCTTCTGGGCCGCCTTCGCCGGGACGGGGCCCGCCCATGCCAGGGACAGGCAGTCCTCGCCCTTCAGGAAACGCTGACAGCGGACGCCGCCGGTGGCGCGGCCCTTGCGCGGGTACTGGTCGAACGGGGTCAGCTTGGCCGTCGTCTGGACGGAGTCGTCCAGCGTGCCCCGTGAGCCCGCGACAGTGAACACCACCGCTTCCGCTGCGGGGTCAACGGCCGTGAAGGAGATCACCTTCGCGCCCTCGGTGAGCTTGATGCCCGTCATGCCACCGGCCGGGCGGCCCTGGGGGCGGACCTGGGATGCCTGGTACCGCAGCAGCTGCGCGTCGTCCGTGATGAAGACCAGGTCCTCCTCGCCGGTGCGCAACTCCACCGCGCCGACGATCCGGTCGCCCTCCTTGAGTGTGATGACCTCCAGCTCGCCCCTGTTGGTCGGATAGTCCGGGACCACGCGCTTGACGACGCCCTGGGCGGTGCCGATCGCCAGACCGGGGGAGGACTCGTCGAGCGTGGTCAGACAGACCACCGTCTCCTCGCCCTCCAGAGGAACGAACTCCGCGACCGGGGCGCCACCCGAGAGGTTCGGTGCGGACGCGGTGTCCGGGAGCTGCGGCAGGTCGACGACGTTCACCCGGAGCAGGCGTCCGGTGGACGTGACCACGCCCACCTCACCGCGCGCGGTGGCCGGCACCGCCGAGACGATCACGTCGTGCTTGGTGCGCCGGGCGTCGGCGTCCTCCGGGAACGGCTCGCCGTTCGCCGTGCGGGCCAGCAGGGCCGTGGAGGACAGGAGCACGCGGCAGGGATCGTCGGCCACCTGGAGCGGCACGGCGGCCGCCGGGGCACCCGCCGACTCCAGCAGGACCGTACGCCGCTCGGTGCCGAACTTCTTCGACACCGCGGCCAGTTCGGCGGAGACCAGCTTGCGCAGCTCGGAGTCCGAGTCGAGGATCCGGGTCAGCTCCGCGATCTCCGCGTTCAGCCGCTCCTTCTCCGACTCCAGCTCGATGCGGTCGAACCTGGTGAGGCGGCGCAGCGGCGTGTCCAGGATGTACTGCGTCTGGATCTCGCTCAGCGAGAAGCGCTCCATGAGGCGCTGCTTGGCCTGCGCGGAGTTGTCGCTGGAGCGGATGAGGCGGATGACCTCGTCGATGTCGATCAGCGCGGTGAGCAGGCCCTCGACCAGGTGCAGACGGTCGCGCTTCTTGGTGCGGCGGAACTCGCTGCGGCGGCGCACGACCTCGAAGCGGTGGTCGAGGTAGACCTCCAGGAGCTCCTTGAGGCCGAGGGTGAGGGGCTGGCCGTCCACCAGCGCCACATTGTTGACGCCGAAGGACTCCTCCATGGGCGTCAGCTTGTAGAGCTGCTCCAGGACCGCCTCCGGCACGAAGCCGTTCTTGATCTCGATGACCAGGCGCAGGCCGTGCGCGCGGTCGGTGAGGTCCTTGACGTCGGCGATGCCCTGGAGCTTCTTCGAGCCGACCAGGTCCTTGATCTTGGCGATGACCTTCTCGGGACCGACCGTGAAGGGCAGTTCGGTGACGATCAGGCCCTTGCGGCGGGCCGTCACGTTGTCCACGGCCACCGTGGCGCGGATCTTGAAGGTGCCGCGGCCCGTCTCGTACGCGTCCCGGATGCCGGAGAGGCCGACGATCCGGCCGCCGGTGGGCAGGTCGGGGCCCGGGACGTGTCGCATCAGGGCCTCGAGGTCCGCGTTCGGATAGCGGATCAGGTGGCGGGCGGCCGCGATGACCTCGGCCAGGTTGTGCGGCGGCATGTTCGTGGCCATGCCGACCGCGATGCCCGAGGCGCCGTTCACCAGGAGGTTCGGGAAGGCGGCGGGCAGGGCCACCGGCTCCTGCTCCTGGCCGTCGTAGTTGGGGTTGAAGTCGACCGTGTCCTCGTCGATCGACTCGGTCATCAGGCTCGTCGCCTCGGCCTGGCGGCACTCGGTGTACCGCATGGCCGCCGGCGGGTCGTCATTGCCGAGCGAGCCGAAGTTGCCGTGGCCGTCGACCAGCGGGACGCGCATCGAGAAGGGCTGGGCCATGCGCACCAGGGCGTCGTAGATCGACGCGTCACCGTGCGGGTGCAGCTTGCCCATGACCTCGCCGACGACACGGGCGCACTTCACATAGCCGCGGTCGGGGCGCAGGCCCATCTCGTTCATCTGGTAGACGATGCGGCGGTGCACCGGCTTGAGGCCGTCACGGGCGTCCGGCAGGGCGCGGGAGTAGATGACCGAGTACGCGTACTCGAGGAAGGAGCCCTGCATCTCGTCGACGACGTCGATGTCGAGGATCTTCTCCTCGTACGAGTCGTCGGGCGGCGGGGTCTTCGTGCTGCGGCGGGCCATCGCTGCCGGCTCCTCCTGTTTCTGGTAGTTCGCCTGGGGGCGCTGGGTCGGTGTCGAGGGGCCCGGCCGTGCTCAGCCCTGCGGGCCTGTGCGCGCTTTACCTCTCGACATCGACGCGTCCCTTCGGCTCACTCGTGCTGAAGCGTGAACGGGATCTGACGCGACCATTGTGGACCGCGGCACTGACAGCGCGGGCCGGGGCCCACTGCCGGCCGCCCGGCCCAGGAGGGGCGGGCGCCTGACCGCGATTGCCCGCAGGCTACGCGATCTCGCTGACGGCGTACGTCGTCCGGGAACTTCGCCGACTGTCCGCACGCTTGCATACAGTGGCAGGACCGGCAGGAAATCCGCGGTTTCAGCGACCGCGACCGCGATCGAAGGGACGTACATGCCCATGGGTCACACGGCCACAGCACAGGCAGGCTCCGGCGGCCTGACAGCGACCGAGCACCGCCTGGCCAACGGGCTGCGCGTGGTGCTCTCGGAGGACCATCTGACCCCGGTCGCGGCGGTGTGCCTCTGGTACGACGTCGGCTCGCGCCACGAAGTCAAGGGTCGTACCGGCCTTGCTCACCTTTTCGAGCACCTCATGTTCCAGGGCTCCGGCCAGGTCAAGGGCAACGGCCACTTCGAGCTGGTCCAGGGCGCCGGCGGCTCGCTCAACGGCACCACCAGCTTCGAGCGCACCAACTACTTCGAGACCATGCCCGCCCACCAGCTGGAGCTCGCCCTCTGGCTGGAGGCCGACCGCATGGGCTCGCTGCTGGCCGCCCTCGACGACGAGTCGATGGAGAACCAGCGCGACGTCGTCAAGAACGAGCGTCGGCAGCGCTACGACAACGTCCCCTACGGCACGGCGTTCGAGAAGCTGACCGCCCTCGCCTACCCGGAGGGCCACCCCTACCACCACACCCCGATCGGCTCGATGGCCGACCTGGACGCGGCCACCCTGGAGGACGCGCGCGCGTTCTTCCGCACGTACTACGCGCCGGGCAACGCCGTCCTGTCGGTCGTCGGCGACATCGACCCGGAGCAGACGCTCGCCTGGATCGAGAAGTACTTCGGGTCCATCGCACCGCACGACGGCAAGCCCGTGCCCCGCGACGGCTCGCTGCCCGACGTCATCGGTGAACAGCTGCGTGAGGTCGTGGAGGAAGAGGTCCCCGCGCGCGCGTTGATGGCCGCCTACCGGCTCCCGGAGGACGGCACGCGCGCGTGCGACGCGGCCGACCTGGCGCTCACCGTCCTCGGCGGCGGCGAATCGTCCCGCATCTACAACCGGCTCGTACGGCGTGACCGTACGGCGGTGGCGGCCGGCTTCGGCCTGCTGCGGTTGGCCGGAGCGCCCTCCCTGGGCTGGCTGGACGTGAAGACCTCCGGTGACGTCGAGGTGCCGGTCATCGAGGCCGCCATCGACGAGGAGCTCACCCGGTTCGCCGAGGCGGGCCCCACGGCCGAGGAGATGGAGCGGGCCCAGGCCCAGTTGGAGCGCGAGTGGCTGGACCGGCTCGGCACGGTCGCGGGCCGCGCCGACGAACTGTGCCGCTACGCCGTCCTGTTCGGCGACCCGCAGCTTGCCCTGACCGCCGTACAGCGCGTGCTGGACGTGACGGCCGAAGAGGTCCAGGAGGTCGCCAAGGCCCGCCTGCGCCCCGACAATCGCGCGGTGCTCGTCTACGAGCCGATCGCCGCCGAAGCCCCCGCCGACCAGGACGAGAACGAGGAGGCGGCCCGGTGACCGAGCTCGCCACGATGGAATTCCACCCCCAGCCCCAGGCGGGCGACGCCAAGCCCTGGGCCTTCCCGGCGCCCCAGCGCGGGACGCTCGACAACGGCCTGACGGTGCTGCGCTGCCACCGCCCGGGCCAGCAGGTCGTCGCCGTCGAGGTGATCCTGGACGCCCCCCTGGACGCCGAACCGGCCGGCCTGGACGGTGTCGCCACGATCATGGCGCGGGCCTTCTCCGAGGGCACCGACAAGCACTCCGCCGAGGATTTCGCCGCCGAGCTGGAGCGCTGCGGCGCCACCCTCGACTCGCACGCCGACCACCCCGGCGTACGGCTCTCCCTCGAAGTCCCGGTCTCGCGTCTGGCGAAGGCCCTGGGCCTGCTCTCGGACGCACTCAGGGCGCCCGCGTTCGCGGACAGCGAGGTCGAGCGGCTGGTGCGCAACCGCCTCGACGAGATCCCGCACGAGCTGGCCAACCCGTCCCGGCGGGCCGCCAAGGAGCTCTCCAAGGAGCTCTTCCCGGCGACCTCGCGCATGTCGCGCCCGCGCCAGGGCAGCGAGGAGACGGTCGAGAACATCGACTCCGCGGCCGTACGCGGCTTCTACGAGAAGCACGTCCGCCCCGCCACCGCCACCGTCGTGGTCGTCGGCGACCTCACCGGTATCGACCTCGACGCGCTGCTCGGGGACACCCTCGGTTCCTGGACCGGCTCCTCGGCCGAGCCCCGCCCCGTGCCGCCGGTGACCGCCGACGACGCCGGCCGGGTCGTCATCGTGGACCGCCCCGGCGCCGTCCAGACGCAGCTGCTCATCGGCCGTATCGGTCCCGACCGGCACGACCGCGTATGGCCCGCCCAGGTGCTCGGCACGTACTGCCTGGGCGGCACCCTCACCTCCCGCCTGGACCGCGTCCTGCGCGAGGAGAAGGGCTACACCTACGGCGTGCGGGCGTTCGGGCAGGTCATGCGCTCCGCTCCGGACGGTACGGGTGCCGCGATGCTCGCCATCAGCGGCTCCGTCGACACCCCGAACACCGGCCCCGCCCTCGACGACCTGTGGACGGTGCTGCGCACCCTCGCCGCCGAGGGGCTCACCGACGCCGAGCGCGACGTCGCCGTGCAGAACCTCGTCGGGGTGGCCCCGCTGAAGTACGAGACGGCGGCGGCGGTGGCGAGCACGCTGGCCGAACAGGTCGAGCAGCACCTGCCGGACGACTTCCAGGCGACGCTGTACCAGCAGCTCGCCGCGACGGGCACCGTCGAGGCCACCGCCGCGGTCGTGAGCGCCTTCCCGGTCGACCGGCTGGTGACCGTCCTCGTCGGGGACGCGGCGCAGATCAAGGATCCCGTTCAGGCCCTCGGCGTCGGCGAAGTCACCGTCGTTTCGGCGGAGTAGCCGCGAGCGCGCGGCGCAGCGGACGCACGCGCGCGTCCAGGGGCCCCGGTGACTCCAGAGTCACCGGGGCCCCTGGATGTCCGAATTGAGGGAGAGGTTGCCTGTCTGCCCTGTGGCATGCGCTACAAAAGCCGTGATCCGTTTGGGGATTGAAAGTTGCCGCGCTTAGCGTCATGCGGGCTGTTCGTCAGGCAGTGCGCCGCAGCCGCGGCACCGGACAGTCATCGCCGAGTCCCCGCATGGCGCGAGCCTGGGGAGCCGGGGACCCAAACCATAAGTCCCTGGGGTGAATCGGACGCCCGCGCACACCGCGAGGGGGTCCGTAGGAGACCTTCCTGCTCCGAACCCGTCAGCTAACCCGGTAGGCGAGAAGGAAGGAAAGGACCAGCCACCACATGGCGTTCACCTGCGCCACCGGGAAGCACCGGCGTCCCAGCCGGATGAAGCGCACCACCGCCCGGGCCGCCGGCGTCGCGGCGCTCGCCACCACCGGCGTCATCGGCACCCTCGCCGCCCCGGCGCTCGCCGCCGAACCGGCCGTCGAGCAGACCGGTCTCACCCCCGTCATCACCATCGGCGACTCGGTCGCCGACCAGATCGACGCCCAGGCCACCGCCCAGAAGCAGGCCGCCGAAGAGGCGGAGGCGCAGCGCAAGGCCGAGGAGGCCGCGCGCAAGCAGGCGGTCGCCGAGGCCACGAAGGCGCGCGAGGCGAAGGAGCGGGCCGCCCGCGAGGCCGAGCGCAAGCTCCTCAACTCCTACGTCGCCCCGATCTCCGGCTCGTACATCTCGACCGGCTACAAGGCCGGCGGCGGCGTCTGGTCCTCCGGCAGCCACACCGGCGTCGACTTCCACGCCGCGAGCGGCACCTCCGTCCACGCGGTCGGCTCCGGCACGGTCGTCGAGGCGGGTTGGGGCGGGTCGTACGGCAACAACGTCGTGATCAAGATGAACGACGGCACCTACACCCAGTACGGCCACCTGTCGTCCATCGCGGTCTCCGTCGGTCAGACGGTCACCCCGGGCCGGCAGATAGGCCTCTCCGGCGCCACCGGCAACGTCACCGGGCCGCACCTGCACTTCGAGGCCCGCACGAGCCCGGAGTACGGCTCGGACATGGACCCCGTCGCCTACCTCCGCTCGCACGGCGTGAACGTGTGACGCCCGTGCTGGTCAACGTCTGGCGCCCGCACTGGTCAACGTCTGGCGCCCGCGCTCGTCAACGCCTGACGCCCGCCCCCGTGAACGTCTGACGATCCACGGTCCCGCATCCCGAAGCCCCGGCTCCCCGAGCCGGGGCTTTCGGTGTTTCAGACGGCCGTCTGTCCAAAAAATATCCATGGATTCCGGCCCGCCGTCGGAAATTCCCGCTGATTGCAATAGAGTCACTGAACACACGTCAATCGTCGACGTTTCACGGGGATTAAAGCGGAGGTCGGTCATGCGTATTCCGGCGCACTCGGTATGCACGGCGATCCGGGACGACATCGTCGCGGGTGTCTACGAGCGCGGCAGCCGGCTCACCGAGGAACTGCTCGCGCGCCGCTACGGCGTCTCGCGCGTCCCCGTCCGGGAGGCCCTGCGCACGCTGGAGGCGGAGGGCTTCGTGGTGACCCGGCGGCACGCGGGCGCGTGCGTCGCGGAACCCACCGAGCAGGAGGGTGCCGACCTGCTGGAGATGCGCATGCTCCTGGAGCCGCTCGGCGCCTCGCGGGCCGCCCAGCGGCGCACCGAGGCCCATCTCAAGGTGCTGCGCGGCCTGGTGCGGCTGGGCCAGGAGCGGTCCAGGCGGGGCAACAGCGAGGATCTGCGCTCCCTGGGGAGCTGGTTCCACGAGACGCTCGCACAGGCCTCCGGCAGTGCCGCGATGACCTCGATGCTGACCCAGCTGCGCCACAAGATCGCCTGGATGTACGTCGTGGAGGCGCCGGCCAACCCCGTCGAGTCGTGGGCGGAGCACGGCGCGATCGTGGACGCGGTGGCGCGCGGCGACAGCGAACGTGCGCGGGCGCTCACGGCGCTGCACACGGAGCGCGCGACGGCGGCGCACCGGCTGCGATTCACCGGCGGCGGGGAGCGGCCGGACCGTGTGAGGAACTCGCAACATCCCGTAAACATGACGGGCCTGCGGCATTAACACGAGGGCCGTATACAAAGGGGAGATAATTCGCGGGGGATTATTTCTGCTGCCCGTGAGAGGGAAATGCGAAGGGCTCGCCCGATAATTCGGACGAGCCCTTCGGTGCAACCTTTATTCGGATGCTCAGACAGTCTCGGGAAGTTCCTCGAGACCCTCGGAGACCAGCTTCGCCAGACGGTCGAGGGCCACGTCCGCGCCCTCGGCGTCGGAGGCGAGGACGATCTCCTCGCCCCCCTGGGCGCCCAGGCCGAGGACGGCCAGCATGGAGGCCGCGTTGACGGGGTTGCCGTCGGCCTTGGAGATCGTCACCGGGATGCCTGCGGCCGTGGCGGCCCGGACGAAGATGGAAGCGGGGCGGGCGTGGAGACCCTCGGCCCAGCCGACGTTGACGCGGCGCTCAGCCATGTGATGCTGCCCTTCGGTGTATCAGGGTTGTCTAGACCAGTTTCCCATATCGTGAAGCATGCCCGGAGCGGTCCTTCGTCCCGCCCCGGTGTGTCGTCGGACCGCGGCCTCGGTCCGGCTGACGTCCTCCACAGACTGCCTCGCGCCGTTGTCGTACGCGAGCCGTACTCTGGGGCCCATGCAGACCTCGTCGGACCGGCACGAGTACCCCGCCCACTGGGAAGCCGACGTGGTGCTGCGCGACGGTGGGACCGCGCGCGTCCGGCCCATCACCGTCGATGACGCCGATCGCCTCGTCAGCTTCTACGAGCAGGTGTCGGACGAGTCGAAGTACTACCGCTTCTTCGCGCCCTACCCTCGTCTGTCCGCCAAGGACGTCCACCGCTTCACGCACCACGACTTTGTGGACCGGGTGGGACTCGCGGCCACCATCGGCGGCGAGTTCATCGCCACCGTACGCTACGACCGCATCGGCGCCGATGGCATGCCCGCCGCCGCCCCGGCCGACGAGGCCGAGGTCGCCTTCCTCGTCCAGGACGCCCACCAGGGGCGCGGAGTCGCCTCCGCCCTCCTCGAGCACATCGGGGCCGTCGCGCGTGAGCGGGGCATCCGCCGCTTCGCCGCCGAGGTGCTGCCCGCCAACAACAAGATGATCAAGGTGTTCCGGGACGCCGGGTACACCCAGAAGCGCAGCTTCGAGGACGGCGTCGTCCGCCTGGAGTTCGACCTGGAGCCGACGGACCGCTCGCTCGCCGTGCAGTACGCGCGCGAACAGCGCGCCGAGGCGCGGTCCGTGCAGCGGCTGCTGATGCCCGGGTCCGTCGCCGTGGTCGGGGTCGGCCGCACGCCCGGAGGCGTGGGCCGCAGCGTTCTCGACAACATCAGGGACGCGGGCTTCACCGGCCGGCTGCACGCCGTGAACAAGGCACTCCCCGAGGGGCACAAGGAACTCGCCGGGGTGCCCGCGCACCGGTCGGTCCGGGACATCGACGGGCCCGTCGACCTCGTGGTCGTCGCCGTTCCCGCGGAACAGGTCCCCGAGGTCGTCGAGGAATGCGGCAGGCACGGCGTGCAGGGGCTGGTCGTGCTCTCCGCCGGGTACGCCGAGAGCGGGCCGGAAGGGCGCGAGCGGCAGCGTGAACTGGTCCGGCACGCGCGCGCGTACGGCATGCGGATCATCGGGCCGAACGCGTTCGGAATCATCAACACGTCCACCGACGTACGACTGAACGCCTCGCTGGCCCCCGAGATGCCCCGGCCGGGCCGGATCGGACTGTTCTCCCAGTCCGGCGCGATCGGCATCGCCCTGCTGTCCCGACTGCACCGGCGCGGGGGCGGGGTCACCGGCGTCACCGGCGTGTCGACGTTCGTGTCGTCCGGCAACCGGGCGGACGTCTCCGGCAACGACGTCCTTCAGTACTGGTACGACGACCCCGACACCGACGTGGCGCTGATGTACCTGGAGTCCATCGGCAACCCGCGCAAGTTCACGCGGCTCGCACGGCGTACGGCGGCCGCGAAACCGCTGGTCGTGGTGCAGGGGGCGCGGCACGGGGGAGCGGCTCCGCAGGGGCATGCCGTACGGGCGACGCGGTTGCCGCACGCCACCGTGTCCGCGCTGCTGCGGCAGGCCGGGGTGATCCGGGTCGACACGATCACCGAGCTGGTCGATGTGGGGCTGCTGCTCGCGCGCCAGCCGCTGCCCGCGGGGGCACGGGTGGCGATCCTCGGAAACTCCGAGTCGCTGGGGCTGCTGACGTACGACGCCTGCCTCGCCGAGGGGCTCAGGCCGTTGCCGCCGCTGGACCTGACGACAGGGGCGTCGCCGGAGGCCTTCCACGGGGCGCTGTCCCGGGCGTTGGCGGACGACGCGTGCGACGCCGTCGTGGTCACCGCGATACCGACGGTGCAGGAGGGGTATCCCGGCGACGCGGCGTTGGCGGAGGCGTTGCGATCGGCAGCGGAGCGGGTGCCCGGGAAGCCGGTCATGGTGGTGCACGTGGAGCTCGGAGGGCTGGCGGAGGCGTTGTCGGCCGCGGCGAGCACCGCACCCCGGGCGAGCTCGCCGGCGTCCGGCGCCGTCGGCCGCGACCACCCGTTCCGCGCGCTGGACCGACTGGCCGCGAAGGCGGCGGACGACGCGCCGGCTCCCGAGAACTGCTCCCGCCTCATCCCCGCCTACCCCGCGGCCGAACGCGCCGTCCGCGCCCTCGGGGAAGCGGTCAAGTACGCCCAGTGGCGGCGGGACGCAGCCGAGCCCGGCAAGGTGCCCGAGTACGAGGACATCGACGAGAAGGGGGCCGCCGAGCTCATCGGAGGGCTCCTCGCGCGCGGACAGGGGCTCACCCTCGGTACCGAAGCGACCTGCGAGCTGCTCGGGAAGTACGGCCTGCACGTCCACCGCGCGCTGTCCGCGCCCACCGCCGAGGACGCCGTCGCCGCCGCCCGCACCCTCGGCTATCCGGTCGCCCTCAAGGCCACCGCCCCGCACCTGCGCCACCGCGCCGACCTGGGCGGCGTACGCCTGGATCTCACGGACGAGGAGCAACTGCGCCGCGCCTACGCCGAGTTGACCGAGATGTTCGGGACGCCGGAGGAGCTGCGGCCGGTCGTGCAGGGAATGGCGCCCCGCGGAGTCGACACCGTTGTCAGGGCCGTGATCGACCCGGCGGCGGGCGCCGTCTTGTCGTTCGGGCTCGCCGGAGCCGCCTCCCAGCTGCTCGGGGACATGGCGCACCGGCTGGTTCCGGTCACCGACCGGGAGGCGACCTCGCTGGTCCGGTCGATCCGGACGGCGCCGCTCCTGTTCGGCTGGCGGGGGTCGGCCCCCGTCGACACCCCGGCCCTGGAGGAGCTGCTGCTGCGCGTCTCGCGGCTGGTGGACGACCATCCGGAGGTCGTCGCGGTCACCCTGGAGCCGGTCGTCGTCGCCACGCGCGGGCTGAGCGTCCTCGGCGCCTCGGTGCGGCTGGCGCCGCCGCCGGCCCGCGACGACCTCGGCCCGAGGACGCTTCCGGCGTACTGAGACGTGGCGAGGCGTACCGGGACCGACGGAGACCGCCGCGAGCGTGCCTCGCAGTCAGTGGCTCCCCGTAGGATGGACGTCATGGCCAAGACCAGTACGACGACCCAGGGGCTGCGAGCGGCGATCGAACGCAGCGGCTACTACCCGGCCCTCGTGGCCGAGGCGGTGGAGGCCGCCGTGGGCGGCGACACCATCCGGTCGTACCTGGTCCACCAGGAGACGACGTTCGACCAGAACGAGGTGCGGCGGCATGTCACCGTCCTCGTCCTCACCGAGACCCGCTTCATCGTCAGCCACACCGACGAGCAGACGGCGGACACCACCTCGCCGACGCCCTACGCCACCACCTCCACCGAATCCGTGAAGCTCGGCCGGATCTCGTCGGTCGTGATCAGCCGCGTGGTCGCCAACCCGGAACAGTACGTGCCGGGCACGCCGCCCCGGGAGGTCGTGCTGACGATCGGCTGGGGCGCCGTCTCCCGTCTCGACCTGGAGCCCGCCGCCTGCGGCGACCCCAACTGCGAGGCCGACCACGGCTACACCGGCAGCTCGACGGCCGACGACCTGAGCCTGCGCGTGAGCGAGGCCGGGGACGGCCCGGAGACCGTGCGCCAGGCGCTCGTCTTCGCGCAGGCCATCTCCGAAGCGACCGCGGACGTCACCCGCTGATGGCACAGCCCGCCTCGGACTGGGACCACCACCCACAGCCGCTCGCCCCCGACTCCGCGCCCGCCCCTGAGTACGGCACCGGCTCCCTCGCCGACCTGCTACCTACGCTGGCCGCAGGCATGGCCGTACCGGGCCTCACCGCGGCCATCCCGGAGCTCACCCCCGCCGACCGGAACTGCGTGTTCCTGATCGACGGGCTCGGCTGGGAACAGCTCAGGGCGCACCCGGACGAGGCGCCCTTCATGACCGCGCTCCTCGCCAGCTCCCGCGGTGGCACCGGCCGGCCCCTCACCACCGGCTTTCCCGCCACCACGGCCACCTCCCTCGCCTCCGTGGGCACCGGCCGTCCGCCCGGCGCCCACGGCCTGCCCGGCTACACGGTGCGCAATCCGGACACCGGCGAGCTGATGAACCAGCTGCGCTGGCAGCCCTGGACCTCGCCGAAGGTCTGGCAGCCGTACCCCACGGTCTTCCAGCTGGCCCACGAGGCGGGTGTGCACGCCGCCCAGGTGTCGTCCCCGACCTTCGAGAGCACCCCGCTGACCAAGGTCGCGCTCAGTGGAGGAACGTTCCACGGGCGGCTGTCCGGCGAGGACCGGATGGATCTCGCGGCCGAGCAGCTGGCCGCCGCCGACCGCGCCCTGGTCTACACGTACTACGCCGAACTCGACGGCGCCGGTCACCGCTTCGGCATCGACTCGGACAACTGGCGCGGCCAGCTCATGTACGTCGACCGGCTGGTCCAGCGGCTCTCCGAGCAGCTGCCGCCGCGCACCGCGCTCTACGTCACCGCCGACCACGGCATGATCGACGTCCCCTTCGACGAGCAGCATCGCATCGACTTCGACGAGGACTGGGAGCTGCGCGCCGGGGTCGCCCTGCTGGGCGGCGAGGGCCGCGCCCGCCACGTCTACGCGGTGCCGGGCGCCGAGAACGACGTCCTGACCTGCTGGCGCGAGGTCCTCGGCGAGCAGTTCTGGGTCGCCTCCCGGGACGAGGCGATCGCGGCGGGCTGGTTCGGCCGGCCCGACCAGGTCGAGCAGCGGGTGTACGGCCGGCTCGGCGACGTGGTCGCGGCCGCCCGCGACGACGTGCTCATCGTCGCCTCGCAGCGGGAGCCCAAGGAGTCGGCGATGGTCGGCAACCACGGTTCGATGACCCCTGCCGAGCAGCTGGTCCCGCTGCTCGAAGTACGCTCCTGACGTTTCATCCGCCCCTGTTCCCCTGTGCTGAAAGGTGCTCGACTCGCCATGCCCGAGCTGGTGTTCTTCTCCGGAACGATGGACTGCGGGAAGTCCACGCTGGCTCTCCAGATCGAGCACAACCGCTCGGCAAGGGGACTGCAGGGTCTGATCTTCACCCGGGACGACCGTGCGGGGGAGGGGAAGCTCTCCTCACGACTCGGCCTGGAAACCGACGCGGTCGAGGCGGTGCCGGGGATGGATCTCTATGCCTATGTCGTGGACCGGCTGTCGCAGGGCAGCAAGGTCGACTATCTGATCGTGGACGAGACCCAGTTCCTTTCGCAGGAGCAGATCGACCAACTGGCGCGGGTCGTGGACGACTTGAACCTGGACGTCTTCGCTTTCGGTATCACCACCGACTTCCGCACCAAACTCTTCCCGGGTTCGCAGCGATTGATCGAGCTGGCGGACCGGATAGAGGCGCTCCAGGTCGAGGCGCTGTGCTGGTGCGGTGCGCGTGCCACGCACAACGCCCGCACGCTCGGCGACGAGATGGTGGTGGAAGGTGAGCAGGTCGTCGTCGGTGATGTGAACCACCCCGCCGCGGAGGTCGGTTACGAGGTCCTGTGCCGACGCCACCACCGACGCCGGATGACGAGCGCGTCCGCGCGGGCCGGCGTGCTCTCGCCGGACGTCCTGCCCGTCACCTCCGGCTGACCATTCAGCGGACCCCCCACCTCGGACACCGGCTGCTCCTCAGGCTCCTGCGGGTACTGGCCATGCCGCTGACCGGGCAGCGGTACGCCCGTTACCGGATGCTTGGGCGTGCCCCGGCCTTGGCCACCCGTCTCAGCGCGGGCTCTGGATGAGGGAAAGCCACGCCCCCTCGGGATCGGTCACGGTGGCCACCCTCCCGTGCTCGCTGTCGTGCGGTGGTTTGAGGACGTGGCCGCCCAGGTCCGTCACGAGGGCGGCCGCGTCGTCCGTGTCGGCGACCTCGAAGTACGTCGTCCAGTGCGGCCCCCGGTCGCGGGGCAGGGCGCTGCCCACGCCGTGGATGCCGGCGACGGGGCGGCCGGCGATGTGCAGGGTGACGTAGTCGAAGTCGGCGGACACCACCGGCTCCTCCTCGTAACCGAACACCGTCTCGTAGAACTTGGCGACGCTCGTGGACTCGAAGGTGAGCAACTCGTGCCACGCCGGGGTGCCCGGCACCCCGGCGATGGACGTGCCGAGGTGGGCCGACGCCTGCCACACGCCGAAGACCGCGCCCGCCGGGTCGGAACCGATCACCAGCCGCCCGGCGTCACCCGCGGTCAGCGGTCCCACTCCGACCGTGCCGCCGCACAGGCGTACCGTTTCCGCCGTCAGGTCCACGTCGTCCGAGGCGAGGTAGGGCGTCCAGGCGATCGGAAGGTGGCGATCGGGCGACAGTTGGCCGATGCCGGCCACCTCGTGCCCGTCGAGCAGTGCCCGGACGTAGGGACCGAGCTGTTGCGGACCCGGCTGGAACTCCCAGCCGAACAGCGAGCCGTAGAACTCCTGCGTCGCCGCCATCCCGTGCACCATCAGGCTCACCCAGCAGGGCGCGCCGGGCGCGTGTCGGGCGTGTGCCTCGCCGTTCGGGCCGGACGACCCCCGTGCCTCGGTCATCGTCACTCTCTCCTCGGCCCCTCGCGGGGCCGTGTCGCTTCCGCTCTGACGGACCCCCGTGCCGATGCTCGCACCCGCCGTGGTGCCACGTCCTTCGGGCGCGCCGCCGGGTGCCGGCCCGTGACCGGTAAATGCCCGGCGCGCGGTCCCTCGGCGGTTCCGCGCGATGACCGACGGGGGGGCGATCGCGTGTACAGCATGTGCCCGATCCCGTACGCCTCGTGACCGGGTCTGTCCGGCCGAGCAGAGTAGCCGGACATGAACGATGCGGCCACCCCGTGCGCGAGGATGGTGGCCATGAACGCCATCATCTCCGCATCCGAACTCGCGAGCGACCTGGCGGTCGGCAGCCCGCCGGTCCTCCTCGACGTCCGCTGGCAGCTGAGCCTGGCCAAGGCGGCGGGAGAGCCCTCCTTCGACGGCCGAGCCGAGTACGCGGCCGGACACATCCCCGGCGCCGTCTACGTCGACCTGGACCGGGAGCTCGCCGGCACCCCCGGCACCGGAGGCCGACACCCGCTGCCCGACCTCGCCGCGTTCGGCACCGCCATGCGCGAGGCGGGTGTCTCGTCCGGGACGCCGGTGGTCGTGTACGACGGCGGACAGGGCTGGGCGGCGGCTCGGGCCTGGTGGCTCCTGCGCTGGACGGGTCACCCGAACGTGCGAGTCCTCGACGGCGGGTTGCCGGCCTGGGAGGGTGAGCTGTCGGTGGAGACGCCCGAGCCGGCCGTGGGGGACTTCCGCCCGGAGCCGGGCGCGCGGGGCCTGCTCGACGCGGACGGCGCGGCGGCGCTGGCGCGTTCCGGCGTCCTGCTGGACGCGCGGGCGGGCGAGCGCTACCGGGGTGACGTCGAGCCGATCGACCGCGTCGGCGGGCACATCCCGGGCGCCGTCTCCGCGCCCACCACGGACAACGTGGCGACGGACGGACGCTTCCTGCCCGCAGCGGAGTTGACCGAGCGCTTCAAGGCCCTGGGCGCCACCGAGAGTTCGCAGGTCGGCGTCTACTGCGGTTCCGGCGTCTCCGCCGCGCACCAGGTACTGGCCCTGGCGGTGGCGGGCATCCCGGCCGCGCTCTACGTCGGTTCCTGGTCGCAGTGGTCGTCGGACCCGTCGCGCCCGGTCGCCGTGGGGCCCGATCCGCAGTAGGCGTACGACGGGAGGGACCCGCACCGACCGGCGCGGGTCCCTCCCGATGTCGTACGGCATGTCGTACGGCCGACTACTCCTGCTTCTTGCGTCGCGTCCCGAACACGATCTCGTCCCAGCTCGGGACCGCCGCCCGGCGCCCCGGGCGGACGCCGTCCGCCTCGGCCTGGCGGTCGGTGGAGCCGATGAGACGGTCGCGGTGGCTGCCGACGGAACGGGGCATGAGGACGTCCGCGTAGGCGGACCCGGCCGAGGCCGCGGGGGCCGGGGGCTCCTCGCTGTCGGGCTCCGGGGCGGGCTCCTCCGCCTCGGGGTCCTCCGACGGGCGCTCCGGGACCACCAGGTCGCCCCGGAAGCTCGGTACCGCCTCCAACAGGCTGGTCAGCGAGTCTCTTTCGCTCGCACTCGCCGTCGCGCCCGTGCCCTCCTCGGCGGGCTCGGGCGGCGCCGGCAGGCTCGGCCGCTCCCGGTCGAGGGCGCGGTCCAGCGGACGGTCGCGCGGCAGCCGTGCGATGCGCGGTACGAAGGGAAAGCTGGGCTCCGGCGAGGCGGCGAGGTCGTCGGACTCGCCGATCAGCGAGCGCGCCTCCTCGTCGACGGCCTGGACGAGCCGCCGGGGCGGGTCGTACGTCCAGCTCGCCGAGTGCGGTTCGCCCGCCACCAGGTAGACCAACAGGACTTCCCAGGTGCCGTCGTCGCGGCGCCACGAGTCCCACTGGACGCTGTCCTTCTCGGCGCCGCGCAGGGTCAGCCGCTCCTGGACGGCCTCGCCAAGCTGCGGGCCCGCGTTCTCGCCGGGGCGGCGGACCGGAGTCTTCCGGGCGCGCTCGGCCATGAACGCGCGCTCGGCCAGTACGGGACCCTCGAAGCGCCGTACGCGATCGACGGGGATGCCGGCCATCTGGGCGACCTCTTCCGCGGTCGCACCGGCACGTATACGTGCCTGGATGTCACGGGGGCGGAGATGGCTCTCCACCTCGATCTCGATCTGGCCGAGGCGGGGACGGTCGCCGCGAACAGCGGCGCGCAGACGCTCGTCAATCGGAAGCGTGTACTCCGTGCTGTCCGCAGCCTTCAGCACCAGCCGTGTGCCGTCATTCGAGACGGCCACGACACGCAGTTCGGGCATGGGGACCTCCCGGGTGGTGCCTGCCGACGTCACGTGCGTCGCTGCTTCCGCTAGTCGAGTGTGGCCTGCCCGGGTGCAGCCTGCCACAACCTTGCCGAGTTGCCCGGCGTGTCGGGCACTGGCCCGGGACCGCCGTTATGGCACGGTTACCAATTCGCAACGCTAAGTGACCAACTCCGTCACCCTGTGCAACTGGCCCCCTCCCGACGGTCCTTGAAGGCCACGGACGCCCAGGCGGGAGACCTGACCCAGGGCTCGCAACAGTACTCCATTCGGGCCACGTGCGTGGATTGGCGCGCTGTCGAACTTCTGACGGAGGACGGTACTTGGCCGCCGTGGCGCGGTTTTCCGGATCTTGGACGTGGCGTACTTCACGCAATCACCAGAAAGGGAACGTATCGCTTTCGGTCGTACGTCCCCTTCTCGGGCGGCCGTGCCCCCGGTTTTGGCTACGACCCCAACACCCGCCGCAGGTAGTCGTTCTGGAACCGGCGCTCGGGATCCAGCCGGTCCCGCAGCGCGGTGAACTCGCCGAAGCGGGGGTAGACCCCCGCGAAGTACTCGGCGTCCCGCGTGTGCACCTTGCCCCAGTGCGGCCGGCCCTCGTACGCGGTCAGGATCCGTTCCGCGGCGGTGAAGTAGGCCTGGTAGGGCGTCCCCTTGACCATGTGGACGGCGATGTACGCACTGTCGCGCTCCGACGCCGTGGACAGCGTGATGTCGTCGGCCGGCGCGGTGCGCACCTCGACCGGGAAGCTGACCCGCAGACCGGACCGGTCGACCATCGCCTTCAGTTCGCGCAGTGCCTCGGTCACGGACGCGCGCGGGACGGCGTACTCCATCTCCACGAAGCGCACCCGGCGCGGGGAGGTGAAGACCTTGTAGGGGATGTCGGTGTACGTCCGCGCCGACAGGGCCTTGCTGGAGATCTGCGCGATCGTCGGGATCGTGGCGGGCGCCGCGCGGCCGATCCACTGGGCGGCCTGGAAGACGCCGTTGGAGAGGAACTCGTCCTCGAACCAGCCCGCGAGCTGCCCCACCGGCTGCTCCGGGCCCGCGCTGCGGTTGTTGCGCTTGGTGTTGGTGCTGCCGGTGTGCGGGAACCAGTAGAACTCGAAGTGCTCGTTCTCGGCCCACAGTTCGTCGAACTCGGCGACGACCCGGTCGAAGGGCATCGGTTCCTCGCGGGCCGTGAGCAGGAAGACCGGCTCCACGGCGAAGGTGATCGCGGTGACGATGCCGAGCGCGCCCAGCCCTATTCGGGCGGCCGCGAAGACCTCGGGGTTCTCCTTCTCGGAGCAGGCGAGCACCGACCCGTCCGCGGTGACCAGCTCCAGGGCCTTGATCTGGGCGGCGATCGAGGCCGACTCGCGGCCGGTGCCGTGGGTGCCGGTGCTGGTGGCCCCGGAGACCGTCTGCTCCATGATGTCGCCCATGTTGGTGAGCGACAGGCCCTCGCGGGCCAGGGCCACGTTGAGCCTCTTGAGCGGGGTACCGGCCTCGACCGTGACCGTCATGGCGTCCCGGTCGATGTTGCGGATACCGGTCAACAGTTGAGGGCGGATCAACACACCGTCGGTGGCGGCGATCGACGTGAAGGAGTGCCCGGTGCCGACGGCCTTCACCCTCAGGCCGTCCTCGGCCGCCCTGCGCACGGCCTCGGACAGTTCCCCGACGGAGGCGGGCGTGACCTCCCGCGTGGGGCGGGCGGCGACGTTACCTCCCCAGTTACGCCACGTGCCGTTCTTCCCGCTCGCTGTGCTGCTCAACGGTGCCTCCCCGATGCGGAACCGGCCTGCTGAGCCGGCGGTACCCGAGGAAACCGACCGCGACCGCGACGGCCCCGGACACGGCCGGAACCCCGTACCCGGCCCGCGCACCGGCGGCGTCGATCACCCAGCCGGCCACCGAGGAGCCGAGCGCGACCCCGACCGCGAGCCCGGTGCTCACCCAGGTCATGCCCTCGGTCAGTTGCGCGCGTGGTACGTGCTGTTCGATCAGGGACATCGTCGTGATCATCGTGGGAGCGATGGACAGGCCCGCTACGAACAGCGCCACGGCCAGAAACGGCAAGTTTCCGACCAGTAGGAGGGGGATCATACTCACGGCCATCGCGCAGACGCCCAGCAACCAGCGAGGTTCCGGCGCCCCGGCGAAGCGCAACAGTCCGAACACCAGCCCCGCGAGACAGGAGCCCGCCGCGTACAGCGCGAGGACGACGCTCGCGGCGCCCTTGTGGCCCTGCTCGTCTGCGAAGGCCACGGTGACCACGTCGACCGCCCCGAAGATCGCGCCGGTCGCCACGAACGTGCCCACCAGGACCTGGAGACCGGGGGCGCGCATCGCCGTGCCGCCGCCCTGGTGCGCGCGCGGATGCGGGGCCGGTTCGGTGGCGCGCTGGGCGGTCAGCCAGAAGACGCCGGCCGCCAGGAAGCAGGCGGCGAGCAGCGGCCCGGCCTCCGGGAACCAGACCGTGGACAGCCCGATGGAGATGATCGGCCCGAAGATGAAGCAGACCTCGTCGATCACGGACTCGAACGAGTACGCCGTGTGCAGCTGTGGAGTGTCCCGGTACAGGGCCGCCCACCGTGCCCGGATCATCGCGCCGATGCTCGGTACGCAGCCGATGCCGGCGCTGAACACGTACAGCGTCCAGTCCGGCCACTCGTAGTGCGCGGCGAACAGCAGCCCGGCCGCCGCGACGAGCGCGATCGCGGTCGCCGGACGCAGCACCCGCCGCTGCCCGTACTGGTCCACCAGCCGCGAGACCTGCGGGCCCGCCACCGCGGCGGCGAGCGCGATGGTCGCCGACAGCGCGCCGGCCAGGCCGTAGCGCCCGGTGAGCTGGGAGACCATCGTGACCACGCCGATGCCCATCATCGACAACGGCATACGGCCGAGGAGACCGGCGGCCGAGAACCCCTTGGAGCCGGGGGCGGCGAACAGAGCGCGGTAGGGGCTGGGCACGGGGTCTCCGGTCGGGCGGGAGCGGGTCGGCTCGGTGGGGCGTGAGGGTGTGAGGCGTGAAGGTCTGAGGCGTGACAGTGCAACGTGGAGGCGAGGCGTGGAGGTGAGGCGCTCATTGCGGCGGCTCAGTAAGGCGCGAAGCCAGCTGATACAGCTTACGAGTTAGGGCACCCTAACGCACCTCGGCGGATACCGGGTGGCAGGATTCGACACATGCCAGACGCGCTCGATGCCACCCCCTACGACGCCCTGCTCCTGCTCTCGTTCGGCGGCCCCGAGGGACCCGACGACGTGGTCCCGTTCCTGGAGAACGTGACGCGGGGGCGCGGTATCCCCAAGGAACGTCTGAAGGAAGTGGGTCAGCACTACTTCCGGTTCGGCGGGGTCAGTCCGATCAACGACCAGAACCGCGCCCTGCTGGACGCCCTGCGCAAGGACTTCGCGGAGCACGGCCTCGACCTGCCGATCCACTGGGGCAACCGCAACTGGGCCCCCTACCTCACGGACACCCTGCGCGAGATGGTCGCCGACGGTCGCCGCCGCATCCTGGTCCTCGCCACCAGCGCCTACGCCTCCTACTCGGGCTGCCGCCAGTACCGGGAGAACCTCGCCGAGTCGCTCGCCGCCCTGGAGGCCGAGGGCCTGGACCTGCCGAAGATCGACAAGCTGCGGCACTACTTCAACCACCCGGGCTTCCTCGAGCCCATGATCGACGGCGTCCTCCAGTCCCTCGCCGATCTTCCCGAGGACGTCAGGGACGGCGCCCACATCGCCTTCTCGACCCACTCGATCCCGACCGTCTCCGCCGACACCTCCGGGCCGGTCGAGGAGCAGGGCGACGGCGGCGCGTACGTCAGGCAGCACCTGGACGTCGCCCAGCTCATCGCCGACGCCGTCCGCGAGCGGACCGGCGTCGACCACCCCTGGCGGCTCGTCTACCAGTCCCGCTCCGGTGCCCCGCACATCCCGTGGCTGGAGCCCGACATCTGCGACCACCTGGAGGAGCGGCACGCGGCCGGGGCCCCGGGGGTCGTCATCGCTCCCATCGGCTTCGTCTCCGACCACATGGAGGTCCTGTACGACCTCGACACGGAGGCCAAGGCCAAGGGCGAGGAGCTGGGCCTGCCGGTGCGCCGCTCGGCCACCGTCGGCGCCGACCCGCGGTTCGCCGCCGCGATCCGTGACCTGGTCCTGGAGCGGGCCGCCGTCGAGCGCGGGCAGGAGGTCACGCCGTGCGCCCTGGGAGCGCTCGGTGCCCACCACAACCTCTGCCCGGTGGGCTGCTGCCCGGCCCGCGCCCCCCGCCCCGCCGCCGCGGGCGCCGACAGCCCCTACGCGTGAGGAGCGCCGTGACCGACCCCCTGTACCCGGAACTGCTCGCACTCGCCGAGGAGGCCGCCCGCCGGGCCGGCGCGCTGCTGAGGGACGGCCGCCCGGCCGACCTGGCGGTCGCCGCCACCAAGTCCAGCCCCATCGACGTGGTCACCGAGATGGACATCGCGGCGGAGAAGCTGATCACGGACCTGATCTCCGAGCACCGCCCGAACGACGGCTTCCTCGGCGAGGAGGGCGCTTCCAGCGAGGGCACGAGCGGCGTCCGCTGGGTGATCGACCCGCTCGACGGCACGGTCAACTACCTGTACGGGCTGCCCACTTGGGCCGTCTCCATCGCCGCCGAGCAGGACGGCGAGACCGTCGTCGGGGTCGTCGCGGCCCCGATGCGCGGCGAGACGTACCACGCGGTACGCGGCGGCGGAGCCTGGGCGAGGGGCGCCTGGGACGGCGAGCGCGAGCTGGCCTGCCGCCCCGCGCCGTCCCTGGAACAGGCCCTGGTCTCGACGGGCTTCAACTACGTCACCGACGTCCGCGTCCATCAGGCCGAGGTCGCCCGCAAACTCATCCCGCTGCTGCGCGACATCCGCCGCGGCGGCTCGGCAGCCGTCGACCTGTGCGACCTCGCCGCCGGCCGCCTCGACGGCTACTACGAACGAGGCCTCCACCCCTGGGACCTCGCCGCCGGCGACCTGATCGCCCGGGAGGCGGGCGCCCTGACCGGTGGACGCCCCGGAGAGCGCCCCGCACACGCTCTGACGGTCGCGGCCACCCCGGGCGTCTTCGAGCCCCTCCAGCGCCTCCTGGAGGACTTCGGCGCCTGGCACGACTGAGGCGCCCGCGACGGGCCGGGAGCTCGCTCCCCGGACAACGGAGCGGGCCCCGGCGCTGGATTCGCCGGGGCCCGCTGCGTCGTGCGAAACGAGCTGATCAGACGCGTGACGCGCCGACCTCCACACCGTGTTCGGCGGCGAGGCGGCGCAGGTCGTCGAGCTCGGCCTGTTCCACCTCGGCGAGGAAGTCGTCGCCCTCGTCGCGAGCCCGCGTCAGGTCGGACTCGGTCGCCCTTATGCGCTGCAGAAGTCCTGCGGTGAAAGCGTCCATGCTGCGCCCCCTCGTCCTGGGTCGTGGGTCGATGGCACGGGGGTGTGCCGTTCGGAAGGGGCGATCACGTCTCCTGTAGGTGCCCAGCGCTGCCCGGTGCTGGGCGGCGACGGTGCCGGACACCCACGCCCACTCTGCGGAAAGCGGATCGCGGCGTGCCGCATGGTGCTACGGCACATGCAGAGCGTGATCGCGGGGTGTAAAGCCGTCCTCCCCCCGCTCCCTTCCACGGAAACCTCAACCCGACGAGAAAATCCCGCATTCCCCGGCCTCATACCTGTCCTTCAGACCGTGCTCACCCGCCTTACCGCCGACTTATGACCGAAAAGGGCAGGATGGAGGTCCACACACTCACCAAGCCCCCTGCCCGCATGCCTCAAAGGCGCTACGCGGGTGGACACAGGAAGGACAAGCGACGTGCGCGTACTCGTCGTCGAGGACGAGCAACTGCTCGCCGATGCGGTGGCCACCGGACTGCGCCGGGAGGCCATGGCCGTCGACGTCGTGTACGACGGTGCGGCCGCCCTGGAACGCATCGGCGTGAACGACTACGACGTGGTCGTCCTCGACCGTGACCTCCCCCTCGTGCACGGCGACGACGTCTGCCGCAAGATCGTCGAACTCGGCATGCCCACCCGCGTGCTGATGCTCACCGCGTCCGGCGACGTCAGCGACCGTGTCGAGGGCCTGGAGATCGGCGCCGACGACTACCTGCCCAAGCCCTTCGCGTTCAGCGAGCTGACGGCACGCGTGCGTGCCCTCGGCCGGCGTACCAGCGTGCCCCTGCCGCCCGTCCTGGAGCGTGCCGGGATCAAGCTCGACCCGAACCGCCGTGAGGTCTTCCGCGACGGCAAGGAAGTCCAGCTGGCCCCCAAGGAGTTCGCCGTCCTGGAGGTGCTGATGCGCAGCGAGGGCGCGGTCGTCTCGGCCGAGCAGCTCCTGGAGAAGGCGTGGGACGAGAACACCGACCCGTTCACCAACGTCGTGCGGGTCACCGTCATGACCCTGCGCCGCAAGCTCGGGGAGCCGCCCGTCATCGTGACCGTCCCCGGCTCCGGCTACCGGATCTGACCGGCCGTGGCCGCCGCTCCCGCGCCTCCCCAGGCGCCCCCGAAGCCCACCTGGGACCCCCGGAAACCGGAGCCGCCCTTCCCGTGGCTGCGCCCCACCATCCGGATAAGGCTCACGCTGCTGTACGGCGGGATGTTCCTGATCGCCGGCATCCTGCTGCTGTCGATCATCTATCTGCTCGCCGCGCAGGCGCTGAACGTCGCAGGTGACCTGCCCTTCAAGATCACCGAGGGAAAGGTCACCAGTCAGGTCTGTGACCTGCCTTCCAGCGCCTCGCCCGACGTGTTCAACAGCGCGATGAGCGAGTGCGTCAACGAACAGCGCCAGCACGCCCTGGACAACCTGCTCAGCCGCTCCCTGCTGGCCCTGCTCGGCCTCGCGATCATCGCCTTCGCCTTCGGCTACGCCATGGCGGGCCGGGTCCTGGCGCCGCTCGGCCGGATCACCCGCACCGCGCGCGCGGTGGCCGGCTCGGACCTGTCCCGCCGTATCGAGCTGGACGGCCCGGACGACGAGCTGAAGGAACTGGCGGACACCTTCGACGACATGCTGGAGCGGCTGCAGCGCGCCTTCACGGCCCAGCAGCGCTTCGTCGGCAATGCCTCGCACGAGCTGAGAACACCGCTCGCGATCAACCGCACGCTTCTCGAGGTGCACCTCTCGGACCCGAACGCGCCGATGGAGCTCCAGCAGCTCGGCAAGACACTGCTGGCCACCAACGAGCGCAGCGAGCAGCTCGTCGAGGGGCTGCTGCTGCTCGCCCGAAGCGACAACCAGATCGTCGAGCGCAAGCCGGTGGACCTCGCCGAGGTGGCCGAGCAGGCGGTCGACCAGGTGAACGGCGAGGCGGAGGCCAAGGGCGTGGTGATCCGCGGCGAGCAGAAGCCCGCGGTCGTCCAGGGCAACGGCGTGCTGCTGGAGCGGATCGCCCTGAACCTCGTGCAGAACGCCGTGCGGTACAACGTGCCGGAGGGCGGCTGGGTCGAGGTGACGACGGAGGTCCTGCACGGCCAGGCGGTGCTCGTGGTGTCCAACACGGGCCCGGTGGTGCCGGCGTACGAGATCGACAACCTCTTCGAGCCGTTCCGGCGGCTGCGTACGGAGCGCACGGGCAGCGACAAGGGCGTCGGACTCGGTCTGTCCATCGTCCGTTCCGTGGCTCGCGCGCACGGCGGCCATATCTCGGCACAGCCGCGTGAAGGAGGTGGCCTCGTGATGCGAGTGACCCTTCCGGTCTGAGATCATGGCCCCCGCACACGATCCGATACACGGGCTTGTTCGCTTTGCGCGGAATTTTCTGGCCGCCTTCCGGACAACTCCGTGTGTGATCGATCACAAGGGAGAATTACCGGCCATCTACTCTCAGTGATCATGTGACCTGTCGGAAAGCCGGGAAAATCCGGGTTTTCAGGGGTCTTGATCACGGGAAGTACACGGTGAGACGCCTTTGAAGTGCGGGATTCGGACCGTGTACGGTCCCGATCGCCATCCAACCCGATCACTCAAGAGGAGTCCGGTTGGGTGTCGATTGAGTAACAGACCTTGATGTGAGGCAAAATCTCCGCCTCGGGTCGGGCACAAGTCCGGCCTCTCACGCGTTACGTGCGCTGGAGACACCGAAGACACCCAGAGGGGGAGAGCGACATGGCAACCGACTACGACACCCCACGCAAGACCGACGACGACGTCGACTCGGACAGCCTTGAAGAACTGAAGGCGCGGAGGAACGACAAGTCGACGTCCGCAGTGGACGTCGACGAGTTCGAGGCCGCAGAAGGCCTCGAACTGCCCGGCGCCGACCTCTCGAACGAGGAACTCGCCGTCCGGGTCCTCCCCAAGCAGCAGGACGAGTTCACTTGCATGAGCTGCTTCCTGGTGCACCACCGCAGCCAGCTGGCCCGCGAGAAGAACGGTCAGCCGATCTGCCGCGACTGCGACTGAGGGCGGGTCGGCCGTGACTGGCTCGACCCCTCCTCGGAAGCGCCGCTTCCGCCTGCCGGGAGCGGACCAGGAGCCGTCCGAAGGGCGGCTCGGCGCGCGTGACGACGAGCGGGGCTCATCCGATCAGGGATCGGCCTCGCTCGAACCGGCGGCCGGCCGGGCAGACCTCCCGGCGCCGGACGCGACCCCCGCGCCCGTCGCCAGGCGACGGGCCGCGGTGATCCGGGACAAGGCCCGGGAAGGAGTCCGCAAGAGCGGCAGCAGGGCCAGGGCGGGTTTGGCGTACCTCGCCGACCGGATCATCGACAACGCCCCGCGAATCCCCGTACGGGACCTCGCGACGCTCCGCAGGCAGTTCCCCGGGCTGGGGCCCGAGGAGCTCGCGGACAAGCTCGTGGCGGGCGCCGCGAGCGCCACGGCCACGGTCGGAGCGGGCATCGGAGCGGCGGCCATGCTGCCCGTGCCACCCGCCATGCCGACGGAACTGGCCGCCGAGATCACCGGGGTCGCCGCGATCGAGCTGAAACTGATCGCCGAACTCCACGAGGTCTACGGCGTGCGGCCGCCGGGCAATCTCAAGCAGCGCAGCACCGCGTATCTCGACTCCTGGTCGGGAGAGCGCGGCATCGACGTGACCAAGCCGTCCACGATGAGTTCGGCGCTCAACAGTCCTCTGAAACACCAGATGCGGCAGCAGATCATGAAGCGCGTGGTGCGCGACCTGCCGAACCTGATGCCGTTCATGGTCGGTGCGGCCGTGGGGGCGGTCATGAACCGCCGGGACACCAGAAAACTCGCGGAGCGGATCAGGGCGGATCTGCGGAAGATCCAGGTGCCTTGGGAGGCGCTTCCCGCACTGCCTCCGCTGGAGTCCCCCGAGAATCCGCTCAAAATCGGGGACATTCCGAAGGAACTGGGGCGCGGACACAAGGAAATCGGGCCCTGACGAAGTTTTTGCGCGGCGGTGAAAAAGATTTTGGACCGCCTCCGCGACACCCTCGGCGAGACCTCGCACGGGGGCCGGGTGAAGCCCCGCCCGAGTGTTCTACGCCGGGCTCTAGGCCGCCGCTCGCGCCGATTTCAGGGCCTCGGCCAGCCGCTCCGGCTCACGCGTGGACAGGTACAGATACGGCGTCGGGTCGGCCGGGTCGGTGACATCCACGCGCAGTGCGGTGGGGATGTAGGCGCGCAGCAGCAGGAACGCGCGGGTGTCGGCCTTGTACGTGCGCCAGGCGCGGGCCTCCTCCGGGTCCAGGATCTCCGCCTCGCCCAGGGCCGACACCGGGATCTTCGCCTCGCCCGCGATCAGGAATCCGTTCACGACCCGGATCCGCAGCGAGCCGTACGCGCTGGCCGCGACCGCCGCCACGGCCGTCCCGCCGACCAGGCCGCCGAGCAGCGGCAGCGTGCCGAAGGGCAGCAGGATCAACGCCATCGAGACCCCGACCAGCAGGGAGATCAGCCACCAGGTGCGGGGGGCGGTGAGGCGTTCTTCGTACGGGGTGGCGGAAAGCTGCATGAAGCCAAGCTTGGCACGGTGTCGGGAACGGTCCGACGCGCGGGTAAGGTCTGCGGCTGTGAGTCGTACATCCGCAGCTCTTGAGCCTCCCGCCGACGCCGTGCGACCGGTGCGGCACCCGGACGCTCCCGCGCCCGGCGAGCTCCTCGGCGCGCACTACGAACACTGCTTCGGCTGTGGCGACGGGCAGCCGCACGGGCTGCACCTCCAGGCGCGGGCCGGCGAGGGCGTCACCATCACGGCCGAGTTCACCGTGCAACCCGCCCACCAGGGCGCTCCGGGCCTCGCGCACGGCGGTGTGCTGGCCTCCGCCCTCGACGAGACCCTCGGCTCGCTGAACTGGCTGCTGCGGACGATCGCGGTGACCGGCCGGCTGGAGACGGACTTCGTGCAGCCGGTACCGGTCGGTACGACGCTGCACCTGGAGGCCGAGGTGACGGCGGTGGCCGGGCGGAAGATCTACTCGAGCGCCACCGGACGCGTCGGCGGCCCCGAGGGACCGGTCGCGGTCCGTGCCGACGCCCTCTTCATCGAGGTGAAGGTCGACCACTTCGTCGAGAACGGCCGCCAGGAGGAGATCCGGGCGGCCATGGACGACCCGGACCAGGTCCGCCGTGCCCGCGCCTTCGAGGTGAACCCGTGAGCCGTGACCCCGTGGACGTGCTGATCCGGCGCGTCGACCCCGACGTACCGCTTCCGACGTACGCGCACCCCGGTGACGCGGGAGCCGATCTGCGCACCACCGAGAGCCGTGAACTCGAGCCGGGCGAACGGGCCGTGCTGCCCACTGGGGTGTCTGTGGCGCTGCCGGAGGGGTACGCGGCCTTCGTGCACCCGCGATCCGGTCTCGCCGCCCGCTGCGGTGTCGCTCTGGTGAATGCCCCGGGGACGGTAGATGCCGGGTACCGTGGGGAGATCAAGGTGATCGTGGTGAATCTCGACCCGCGCGAGTCGGTGCGGTTCGAGCGCTTCGACCGGATTGCCCAACTGGTCGTCCAGCAGGTCGAGAGGGTCCGCTTCCAGGAGGTCGCGGAACTTCCCGGCTCGGCTCGGGCCGAGGGGGGCTTCGGGTCCACCGGCGGCCATGCGGCTGTGGGCGGCTCAAGCAGCACGAACAGCACAAGCGGTCAGGCCGCCGACGGCGGCGCAACGGGTGGGAATCGATACGCTTCGGCCGTATCCGACCGGGAAGGACAGTGACGTGTTCGGACGTCGCAAGAAGAAGGGTGCCGCCGAGGACGCGGCCGGCGAGCCCGAGCAGGTCGTCGACGGTGTCGACACTGAGGCGGACAAGGACGAGGACCAGGGCGGGCGCCCGCGCGTGAGGCTGGAGCCGGAGCCGCGGCCCGACGGGCCGTGGGACGACTCCGAGGTGCGGGATCCGGCCGAGGGTCGCGTCGACCTGGGCGGCCTGTTCGTGCCGGGCGTCGACGGCATGGAGCTGCGGGTGGAGGTCGCGGGCGACGCGATCGTCGCGGCGACCGTCGTCCTGCGGGACAGCGCCATCCAGTTGCAGGCCTTCGCCGCCCCCAAGCGCGAGGGCATCTGGGGCGAGGTACGCGAGGAGATCGGCTCGGGCATCACCCAGCAGGGCGGCATCGTCGACGAGGTCGAGGGTCCGCTGGGCTGGGAGCTGCGTGCCCAGGTGCCGGTACAGCTGCCGGACGGCACGGGTGGCTTCCAGGTGGTGCGGTTCGTCGGTGTGGACGGCCCGCGCTGGTTCCTGCGTGGAGTCATCTCCGGCCAGGGCGCGGTGCAGCCGCAGGCGGCGGGCCTGCTGGAGCAGATCTTCCGGGACACGGTCGTGGTCCGCGGCGACGGCCCGATGGCGCCCCGCGACCCCATCGTCCTGAAGCTGCCGAACGACGCGCAGATGGTGCCCGAGGGCGTTCAGCAGGACGACGGCACCTCGCGCTTCTCCGGCGGCATGGGCCAGTTGCAGCGCGGACCGGAGATCACCGAGGTCCGCTAGACAGACGCGACAAGGGCCGCACCCCGCGCAGGGGGTGCGGCCCTTGTCTGCTCCTGAGGTCTTGCCGCCCGAGACCATCAACAGCTCGCACGCACGGGGACGAGCCGGGCTGAACCGTTGAACTGCCGTGCGCCGGTTGGCGATACTGGCGCCCGGTCCACGGGGGAGGGCGCATGACTGAGGTGGTCACCGAGACCATGGTGCGCGTCGAGAACGTCCGTAAGTCGTACGGCGAGTCGGCCGCCGTCGTGCACGCACTGCGCGGGGTCTCCTTCGAGGTGCCGCGCGGTGAACTCGTCGCCCTCAAAGGGCGTTCGGGATCCGGCAAGACCACGCTCCTCAACATCGTCGGCGGGCTCGACCTGCCCGACGAGGGGCGCGTCACGGTCGACGGGCTCGACCTCGCGGAGCTGGGCGAGGACGGCCTGCTCGCACTGCGCCGGGACCGTGTCGGATTCGTCTTCCAGTCCTTCGGGTTGATCCCGATCCTCACGGCCGCCGAGAACGTCGGTGTGCCGATGCGGCTGCGCCGGGCCGATCCACGCGAGCGGGAGGAGCGCGTCGAGCTGCTGTTGTCCCTGGTCGGTCTCGCCGACCACGCGCGCCAGCGGCCCGGCGAGCTGTCCGGCGGCCAGCAGCAGCGGGTCGCCATCGCCCGCGCCCTGGCCAACAGCCCCTCGCTCCTCGTCGCCGACGAGCCGACCGGCCAGCTGGACGCGGAGACCGGCCATTCCGTGATGGAGCTGCTGCGGGCCGTCGTACGCAGCGAACAGGTCACCGCGCTGGTCGCCACGCACGACGCCAACCTGCTGGACCTGGCCGACCGGGTGCTGGAACTGAGCGACGGGGAGATCGTCGAGGGGTGAGGGCCTCGGGCCGTCCCTGGTGCGTCAGAGTTGCGTCAAGGACGGCCCACGGGTCGCACCCGACCCCATTTGTCGCGATTGTTGGCCGTAAGGTCGACGCTGCGCAGCAGCAGTGACCGGAAGACGATGAGGCCATGGGACGCGGCAAGCTTCGGATCCACCTCGGTGCGGCACCGGGCGTCGGCAAGACGTACGCGATGCTGTCCGAGGCGCACCGGCGTGCCGAGCGCGGCACCGACTGCGTGGTGGCCTTCGCGGAGCATCACGACCGGCCGCGCACCGAGGCGATGCTGCACGGCCTGGAGCAGATCCCGCGCCGGGCGCTGGAGTACCGCGGCGGCGTGGTCACCGAGATGGACGTCGATGCCGTGCTCCGCAGGGCCCCCGCCGTCGCCCTGGTGGACGATCTGGCCCACACCAACGTCCCCGGCTCCCGCCACGCCAAGCGGTGGCAGGACGTTCAGGAGCTGCTGGCGGCCGGGATCGACGTCGTCTCGACGGTCGACATCCAGCATCTGGAGTCCCTGGGCGACGTGGTCGAGG
Organism: Streptomyces sp. Q2; assembly: GCF_056820935.1. NCBI lineage: Bacteria > Bacillati > Actinomycetota > Actinomycetes > Kitasatosporales > Streptomycetaceae > Streptomyces > Streptomyces sp. Q2. The sequence goes on from NZ_JBXEJE010000051.1 coordinate 62,473, forward strand.
CGATCACCGGGGTGCGGCAGCGGGAGACGGTGCCGGACGAGGTGGTGCGGCGGGCGGACCAGATCGAGCTGGTCGACATGTCGCCGCAGGCGCTGCGGCGGCGGATGGCACACGGCAACATCTACCAGCCCGACAAGGTGGACGCGGCCCTCTCGAACTACTTCCGGCCCGGCAACCTGACCGCGCTGCGGGAGCTGGCACTGCTGTGGGTGGCCGACCGCGTGGACGCGCATCTGCAGCAGTACCGCAGCGATCACCGCGTCTCGAAGATCTGGGGTTCGCGGGAGCGGATCGTGGTCGGGCTGACCGGTGGCCCGGAAGGGCGGACGCTGCTCAGGCGGGCGGCGCGGCTGGCGGAGAGGGGCGCCGGGGGCGAGGTGCTGGCGGTCTACATAGCCCGCAGCGACGGCTTGACCTCGGCCTCCCCGAAGGAACTGGCCGTGCAGCGGACCCTGGCAGAAGACCTGGGCGGTACCTTCCACCATGTGGTGGGCGACGACATACCGGTCGCGCTGCTGGACTTCGCACGCGGGGTGAACGCCACCCAGATCGTCCTCGGCTCCTCGCGCCGCAAGACCTGGCAGTACGTCTTCGGCCCCGGCGTCGGTACGACCGTGGCCCGCGAGTCGGGCCCCGATCTCGACGTGCACATCGTCACCCACGAGGAGGTCGCCAAGGGGCGCGGCCTGCCCGTCGCCCGGGGCGCGCGGCTCGGCCGGGCCCGGATCATCTGGGGCTGGCTGGCCGGCGTGGGCGGCCCGGTGGTCCTGGCGCTCCTGCTCAACACCGTCCACCTCGGCCTCGCCAACGACATGCTTCTGTTCCTGACGGCCGTGGTGGCGGCGGCCCTGCTCGGCGGGCTGCTGCCCGCGCTGGCCTCGGCGGCGGTGGGGTCCCTGCTGCTGAACTACTTCTACACACCGCCGCTGCACCACTGGACCATCGCCGACCCGAAGAACATCGTCGCCATCGCGATCTTCGTCGGTGTCGGAGTGTCGGTGGCCTCCGTGGTCGATGTCGCCGCCCGCCGCACCCACCAGGCCGCCCGGCTGCGCGCCGAATCGGAGATCCTGTCCTTCCTCGCGGGCAACGTCCTGCGCGGCGAGACCGGCCTGGAGGAGCTCCTGCAACGGGTCCGCGAGACCTTCGGCATGGAGTCGGCCGCCCTGCTGGAACGGGAGAGCGACGTCGACCCGTGGACCTGTGCGGGCCGGGTCGGCCTCGGGCGGCCGGTGGAGCGGCCGGAGGAGGCGGACGTCGACATGCCGGTCGGGGACCACATGGCGCTCGCGCTGACCGGCCGTGTCCTGCCCGCCGAGGACCGCCGGGTACTGGCCGCCTTCGCCGCGCAGGCCGCCGTCGTCCTGGACCGGCGGCGCCTGCGCCAGGAGGCCGACCAGGCCCGCACGCTGGCCGAGGGCAACCGGATCCGCACCGCGCTGCTGGCCGCCGTGAGCCATGACCTCCGTACGCCACTGGCCGGCATCAAGGCAGCCGTCTCGTCGCTGCGGTCCGACGACGTGACATGGTCCGAGGAGGACCGGGCGGAGCTCCTCGAAGGCATCGAGGAGGGCGCCGACCGGCTCGATCACCTGGTGGGCAACCTGCTCGACATGTCCCGGCTCCAGACCGGCACGGTCACCACACTGATCAGGGAGATCGACCTCGACGAGGTGGTGCCGACGGCGCTCGGCGGGGTGCCCGAGGGCAGCGTCGACCTGGACGTTCCGGAGACGCTGCCGATGGTGGCCGTGGACCCGGGGCTGCTGGAGCGGTCGGTGGCCAACCTGGTCGAGAACGCCGTCAAGTACAGCCCGGCCGGCAAAGCCGTCCTGGTGTCCGCCAGCGCCCTCGCCGACCGGGTCGAGGTGCGGGTGGTCGACCGGGGCCCCGGCGTCCCCGACGAGGCCAAGGAACGCATTTTCGAGCCCTTCCAGCGCCATGGCGACGCCCCGCGCGGCGCCGGCGTCGGACTCGGCCTCGCCGTGGCGCGCGGTTTCGCCGAGGCGATGGGCGCAACCCTCGAAGCCGAGGACACACCCGGCGGCGGCCTCACCATGGTGCTCACGCTCCGGGCGGCGGCGGGACCGAGCCCTGAAGAGCCTGTTGACCTCGTACGACCCGAAAGGCAGGTCACATGACCCGGGTGCTGGTGATCGACGACGAGCCGCAGATCGTGCGTGCCCTCGTGATCAACCTCAGGGCGCGCGAGTACGAGGTCGACGCGGCGCACGACGGCGCCACCGCCCTCGAACTCGCCGCCACCCGCCACCCGGACGTGGTGGTCCTCGACCTGGGCCTGCCCGACATGGACGGCGTCGAGGTGATCAAGGGCCTGCGCGGCTGGACCCGCGTGCCGATCCTGGTGCTGTCCGCCCGGCACTCCTCCGACGAGAAGGTCGAGGCGCTGGACGCGGGCGCCGACGACTACGTCACCAAGCCCTTCGGCATGGACGAACTGCTGGCCCGGCTGCGCGCCGCCGTCCGCCGTGCCGAGCCGGCCGGGGTCGGCGACGACGAAGTGCTGGTGGAGACCGACGAGTTCACCGTCGACCTCGCGGCCAAGAAGGTCCAGCGGCACGGGAAGGACGTACGGCTGACGCCCACGGAGTGGCATCTGCTGGAGGTGCTGGTGCGCAACACCGGGCGCCTGGTCGGCCAGAAGCAGTTGCTCCAGGAGGTGTGGGGGCCGTCGTACGGGACGGAGACGAACTACCTGCGCGTCTATATGGCCCAGCTCAGGCGCAAGCTGGAAGCGGACCCCTCGCATCCGAAGCATTTCGTCACCGAGCCGGGGATGGGGTACCGGTTCGAGCGGTAGCACCGGGGGTACGTAGCTGTCGGTGGGCCCCGGTACGCTTCAGATATGAGTGCTGTTCCTCGTTCCGAGAAGCCGGTGGGCCGGTTCCGGCGCATGCTCGGCCGGCTCTCCTCGTCGCAGGAGGACCTGGAGTCCGAGGAGCTGCGGGAGGACACCGCGACCGCCGGCTGCACGCGCATCGGTGACTGCCACGACCGCCAGGTCGTCACCGTTACTGGTACCTTGCGCACGGTCACCCTGCGCCCGCGCGCGGGCGTCCCGGCGCTGGAGGCCGAGCTGTTCGACGGCTCCGCCGCGCTGGACGTGGTGTGGCTCGGCAGACGCTCCATCGTGGGGATAGAGCCGGGGCGCAAACTGATCGCGTCGGGCCGGATCTCGATGAGCCGGGGCCGCCGGGTGCTGTTCAACCCGAAATACGAACTGAGACCCCTCGGACGGGAGTAGCCGGTGACGTCGCTCGACAAGCCGACCGAAGACACCGAAGACGCTGCGCGGGACGCCCGGGCGGTGACCGAGGCCGCGCTGTTCGAAGCCTTCGGCGGCGTGCGGGGCATGGTCGAGACGGTGCTGCCCGGACTTCTCTTCGTCACCATCTTCACGATCAACAAGGACCTGCACTGGTCGGCCATCGCGGCCCTGGCCGTGTCGCTGGCCCTGGTCGTGGTCCGGCTGGTGATGAAGGACACCGTCAAGCACGCCTTCAGCGGCGTCTTCGGCGTCGCCTTCGGTGTCGTCTTCGCGATGATGACCGGCAACGCCAAGGACTTCTACCTCCCCGGCATGCTCTACACGCTGGGCCTGGGCCTCGCCTACATCATCACGACCCTCTGCGGCGTCCCGCTGATCGGTCTGATCCTCGGCCCCGTCTTCAAGGAGAATCTCTCCTGGCGCACCCGCAACCCGGGCCGCAAGAAGGCGTACGCCAAGGCCAGTTATGCCTGGGGGGCGATCCTGCTCGCCAAGTGCGCGATCCTCTTCCCGCTGTACTGGTGGGCCGACACGACCCAGCTGGGCTGGATCCTGATCGCCCTCAAGATCCCGCCGTTCCTGCTCGCCGTGTATCTGACCTGGGTCTTCCTGGCGAAGGCACCGGCCCCCATCGACGTCTTCGCCGAGATGGAGGCGCAGGAGCGCGCCGAGAAGGAACGCAAGGCCGCTCTGGCGGAGGAGCACGGCGAGTCGACGCCCGCCCGTCACCGCCGGCAGGCGTAGCCGCTGTCCGTACGACGACTCCGTACGACGACTCCGTACGACGACTCCGTACGACGACTCCGTACGACGACGAAGGGCGCCCCGAACACTCCGGGCGCCCTTCGTGGGCCTTTATGCCCCACGCNGCCGCTGTCCGTACGACGACTCCGTACGACGACTCCGTACGACGACTCCGTACGACGACTCCGTACGACGACGAAGGGCGCCCGGAACTCTCCGGGCGCCCTTCGTCGTCGTATCTCCGCCACGATCAGCTCGGTGCTTCCTCCCGGCGCACCGACAGCAGGTCCTCCAGCTGTTCCTCCCGGGCCGGGGCGGCCACGAAGAGGAGCTCGTCGCCCGCCTCCAGGGAGTCCTCCCGGGTAGGGGTGAGCACGCGGGTACCGCGGATGATCGTCACCAGGGACGTGTCCTGCGGCCACTCGACGTCGCCGACCTGGGTGCCGGCCAGGGCCGACTCCTCCGGGAGGGTCAGCTCGACCAGGTTGGCGTCGCCGTGGCTGAAGCGCAGCAGGCGGACCAGGTCGCCGACGCTCACCGCCTCCTCGACCAGGGCCGACATCAGACGCGGGGTGGAGACGGCGACGTCCACCCCCCACGACTCGTTGAACAGCCACTCGTTCTTCGGGTTGTTGACGCGGGCGACGACCCGGGGGACGCCGTACTCCGTCTTCGCCAGCAGCGAGACGACCAGGTTGACCTTGTCGTCGCCGGTCGCGGCGATCACGACGTTGCAGCGTTGGAGCGCCGCCTCGTCCAGCGACGTGATCTCGCAGGCGTCGGCCAGCAGCCACTCCGCCTGCGGGACCCGCTCGACCGAGATGGCGGTCGGCGCCTTGTCGATGAGCAGGACCTCGTGGCCGTTCTCCAGCAGTTCGCCCGCGATCGAGCGGCCGACCGCGCCGGCACCGGCAATGGCGACCCTCATCAGTGACCGCCCTCCTCTTCGGGACCCTTGGCGAACGCCGCCTCGACCTTGTCGACCTCGTCGGTGCGCATCATCACGTGCACCAGGTCGCCCTCCTGCAACACCGTCTGCGAGCTCGGCAGAATCGCTTCGCCGAGCCGGGTCAGGAACGCCACGCGCACCCCGGTCTCCTCCTGGAGACGGCTGATCCGCTGGCCCACCCAGGACGAGGCGGTGTGCACCTCGGCCAGCTGGACGCCACCGGTGGGGTCGCGCCACTGCGGCTCGGCGCCCGAGGGCAGCAGCCGGCGCAGCATCTGGTCGGCCGTCCAGCGCACCGTCGCGACGGTGGGAATGCCCAGACGCTGGTAGACCTCGGCACGCCGGGGGTCGTAGATCCGGGCCGCGACGTTCTCGATGCCGAACATCTCGCGGGCGACGCGCGCGGCGATGATGTTCGAGTTGTCCCCGCTGGAGACCGCGGCGAACGCGCCGGCCTCCTCGATGCCCGCCTCGCGAAGGGTGTCCTGGTCGAAGCCGACCCCGGTGACACGACGGCCGCCGAACCCGGAGCCCAGCCGTCGGAAAGCGGTGGGGTCCTGGTCGATCACGGCGACCGTGTGCCCCTGCTGCTCCAGGTTCTGGGCGAGCGCCGAACCCACTCGCCCGCAGCCCATGATGACGATGTGCACTGAAGCCCTACCCCGCAGTCCTGGTCATCGCGATGACCTGCGAAAACACCCTGATCACTCTTCTCTCTCAGTCTGCCGGGCAACAACGGGCAACAGCGTCCGTCGTTGCCCGAACACGAGCTTATGCCGCAACTTCGCCCCTGCCCTCATCCGCGTAGGGCGAGGGTTCGTTCAGCGGGCGTTGAAGTACTTGGCTTCGGGGTGGTGGATGACGATGGCGTCGGTGGACTGTTCGGGGTGGAGCTGGAAT
>NZ_JBXEJE010000052.1:0-67891 GCF_056820935.1 Streptomyces sp. Q2
GGGCGCCCTGGCCGGCGCCACCCACGGCGCCGGTGCGATCCCGGCCGGCTGGGCCGCCGCGATCGGCCCGGCCCGCGGCAGCTGCCTGCCGTCCATGGCGGGCCACCACGTCCTGGACGTGGCGGAGCTGCTGACGCCGGGCGAGGACGGGCGATGGGGCGCGGGGGGCTTCGTACCGAGCGAGATCCCGATCGAGAGCGTGAACGAGATCCTGAACGAGACGGAGGCCCTCTCATGACCCCGCCCATCCCCTGGGACGAGGGTGCGGCACCACAGCTGCTCGCACCCGCGACCCCCGACGGCGAGGAACCCCCACAAGGGCCACTCGCACCCGAGGACGAAACCCGCACGGGCGGTGCGGGTGGGTACAAAAAGGCCGAAGGCGAAGCCGAGGTCCAGGCAACCCATTACCGCACCCCACCACGCCGAATCGAGGGCCTCCTGCTCGGCCTGGCGGCAGGCGACGCCGCCGGCTGGCCCGCCGCCCGCCACCGAGCCGCCCGCATGCCCGACTGGACCCGCCGCCTGACCCGCGAACTCGACACCTTCGCCGAACAGAACGCCACGACCACCCTCCCCGTCCCCATCGCCCTGAACCAGCCCCCCGAACCCCTCCGGCTGGGTCCCTCCGACGACGCCGAGTGGGCGGTCTTCACGGCGGAAGCGGTCCTGCGCGCCGGCGACGACACCGTCCTCGGCGACCTGAGCCGGCAACGCCGTACCCGCGCCGCCATCGACCTGACCTGGAGCGCCCTGGCCAGCGAGGTCGCCGCGGCGGCCGACCGTGCCCCCGAGATCGAGTCCGCGGTGATCCCCCTGCGCGCCCGCATCTCCGTCCGCGCCGGCCTCGGCAACCTCGCCACCGGCCTGCGCCCGCCCGCCACCGGCCACGACAACCCGCACTACTTCGACGACGCCGCCTGCGTACGGGCCTGCGTCCTGGCCGTGGCCCACCCCGGCGACCCCCGACTCGCCGCGGAACTCGCCGAGTTCGACGCCCGCTACACCCAGGACGGCGACGGCGTGCACGGCGCCCGCGCGATGGCCGCGGCACTCGCCCTCGCCCTGGGGGGAGCCGGCGTACAGGCATGCGTCACCGCCGCACTCGCGGAACTCCCCGAGTCCACCGAGATCGGCCGCAACGCCCGCGAAGCCCTCAGGCTCGCCCAGGACGCCGAGAGCGCCTTCGCCCTCGTCCCCCTGCTGGAACACCAGATCGTCGACCACGTCTACAGCTACGGCATCGCCGCCGCCGAGACGGTCCCGGTCGCCCTGGCCCTGGCCTGGGCGGCGAAGGGCCGGATCGCGGAGGCGGTACCTGCGGCGGCCTGCCTCTCCCGGGTCGCCGACTCGGCGCCGGCCCTCGCGGGCGCCCTCACCGGCGCCCTCGGCGGCGGCGTGTCGATCCCCGCCTCCTGGCGCGACAGTTGCCGCACCCTCTCCGGCTGCGTACTCCCCCGCCTCACCGGCACGGACCTGGTGGAACTCGCCGAACTCCTGGAAGCCGCACAACCGGCCCCACCAGAGGGATGATTCGGGGCATGACACCCAAAGAGGAAAAAGCTCCCGCGTCGGGTCTGGACGAACGCATCACCGCCGCCCTCGTCGGGGCGGCCGTCGGCGACGCGCTGGGCGGCCCCGTCGAGGGCTACTCCCCCGAGCAGATCGTCGAACGCCACGCCGGCCGCGTCCACGGCATCGTGGGCCCCTGGAACGGCGACGCCTGGCGCACGGCCCGCCCCATCGCGCCGTACCACAAGGGCGACGGCCACGTCACCGACGACACCTTGATGACGCACGCGCTGGTGCGGGTGTACGCGCGGGTCCGCGACCACCTGGACGCGTACGCGATCGCGGACCACCTGGTGCCGGACCTGATGACGAACCCGCGCTGGATCCCGGAGCTGGAGACGGAGGCACTCCCGCTGCAGCGCGTCTTCCTCGCGGAGAAGTGGCTGGTGGCCCGTCTCCACTACGGCCACGTCGACCCCCGCGAGGCCGGCGTCGGCAACATCGTCAACTGCGGCGCGGCGATGTACATGGCCCCGGTCGGTCTGGTCAACGCGGCCAACCCGGCGGGCGCGTACGCCGAGGCGCTGGACATCGCGGGCGCTCATCAGTCGTCGTACGGCCGTGAGGCGGCGGCCGTCTTCGCGGCGGCGGTGGCGGCGGCGAGCACACCCGGCGCGACCCCGGACTCGGTCGTCTCCGCCTGCCTCGCGCTGGCGAAGGACGGCACCCGGGCGGCCATCGAGGAGGTCTGTGAAACGGCCTCACGGCACACGGACTTCGAGTCCGCGCTTGCCCCGCTGCGCAAGGCGGTGGCCCCGTACGACACGGTCGGTCCCGACTACCGGCAGCCCTCGCTCGGTGCCCGCCGCCCCTCCCGCCTGCACACGATCGAGGAACTCCCGATCGCCCTGGGCATGCTGGTGGTCTCCCGCGGCGACTACCGTCACGCGGTCCTGGGCGCGGTGAACTACGGCCGCGACTGCGACTCCATCGCCACCATGGCGGGCGCGATGGCAGGCGCCCTCGGCTCCCCGGTCCCTCAGGACTGGGCGAAGCAGGTCTCCGAAGCCAGCCGCCTGGACCTCTGGGAACCGGCCACCACCCTCACGACCGTCGCCCGCGAGATCTTCCGGCGGGACGTGACCCGCCGCCGGTCCCACGAGGCGGCCCTCACCGGACTCGGAGCCTGAGATGCTCCGCCTCACCTGGGTCCAGCCCGAGGACCTGATCGGCCACGAACTCCACCAGGCGGCCCAGGACGGCCGCGAGCCGTCGGCGATCGCGGCGAGATGGAGAGCGGCGGGCGGCAGGGACGCCCCTCTGCGCGCGGGCGCATCGCCGGAACCGGCGTCGAGATACCTACGGCAGCTCGCCGAGGACCTGCTGGACGAACTGGCGGACCTGCCGAGCAAGTTGGCGGACAACGAGCCCACGGACCTCGCGAGAATCAAGGCCGGCTGCCCGGCCTGGCCCACACAACCTCCCCCGCAAGCTCCGGCGATCGACGCCACCCCCGCGGCGACCTCCGCCCAGGCCCGCCTGGAAGCCGCCTGGCTGGGCAGAGCCGTCGGCTGCCTCCTCGGCAAACCCGTCGAGAAGCTGCCCCTCGACGCCATCCGCCAACTGGCCGGATCCGCCGGCAACTGGCCCCTGAACACCTATTTCACAGCCCGGGGTGTCCCCACCGAACTCCTGACGCAGCACCCCTGGAACCGCCGCTCGGCACAAACGTCCCTCGCCGAGAACATCGACGGCATGCCGGAGGACGACGACCTCAACTACCCCCTCCTCAACCTCCTCCTGCTCCAACGCCACGGCAGGACCTTCACCACCAAGGACGTCGCCTCCCTCTGGCTCGACGAACTCCCGGCCGGCCGCACGTTCACCGCCGAACGCATCGCCTACCGCAACCTCCTCACCGGCCTGGAACCCCCGCGCACGGCCCGCCACCGCAACCCCTTCCGCGAATGGATCGGCGCCCTGATCCGCGCCGACGTCCACGGCTGGACCAACCCCGGCGACCCCGCGGCCGCCGCGGAACAGGCCCACCGGGACGCCACCCTCACCCACACCGCCAACGGCGTCTACGCGGCGATGTTCGTCGCGGCCACCATCGCGCAGGCAGCCACCGGCACCCACGACATCCACACCTGCCTGCGTACCGGCCTCACCGTGATCCCCCCGGCCTCCCGGCTGGCGAGGGCCGTCACCCACGCCATCCAACTGGCCCAAGCGCACGACGACTTCGACGCGGTCGTCGACACGCTCCACGCCACCCACGCACCGACCCACCACTGGGTCCACGCGATCCCCAACACCGCCCTGATCGCCGCCGCCCTCACCCACGCGGACGGCGACTTCACCGGCTCCATCTGCCGCGCCGTTTCCGGAGGCTGGGACACCGACTCCAACGGCGCCACGGCCGGCAGCATCGCCGCCCTCCTCGCCGGCACCCCCGCCGCCCTCCCCGACCGCTGGACGGCCCCCCTCAAGAACCGCCTGTCCACCTCCGTCGGCGACTTCAACGGCACCGGCTTCGACACCCCGGCCCGCCTCACCCACGAGCTCACCCACCTGGAGGCACCCCGCCCATGACCCACATCGCCGTGCTCGGCAGCACGAACAGGGACCTCGTCGCCCACGTCGGGAAGGCGCCTCAGCGCGGTGAGGCCGTGACGGGCCCCGTGCAACGCCCGGGCGCCTCGGCCTCGATGCCGTACCGGTCCGAGATCGAAGCGGGGTGCACCACATGACGACAGACCACCACACGACGGCTGCCGAGTTCACCACCGCAGACCGGCCCACGACCGCCACCCCCCTCACCGGCCTGCGCGTCCTCGACCTCGCCACCCTCTTCGCCGGCCCGCTCGCCGCCACGATGCTCGGCGACTTCGGCGCGGAGGTCATCAAGGTCGAGCACCCGGCCAAACCCGACCCCTCCCGGGGCCACGGGCCGTCGAAGAACGGCGTGGGTCTGTGGTGGAAGCTGCTCGGCCGCAACAAGCGCACGATCACGCTGAACCTCTCCAAGCCGGCCGGCCGCAGCACCCTCCTGCGTCTCGCGGCGACCGCGGACGTCGTGATCGAGAACTTCCGCCCCGGCACCCTGGAGAAGTGGGACCTCGGCTGGGAGGAACTGTCGGCCGCCAACCCCCGCCTGGTCCTCACCCGCGTCACCGGCTTCGGCCAGTTCGGCCCGTACGCCCACCGCCCCGGCTTCGGCACCCTCGCCGAGGCGATGAGCGGCTTCGCGGCGATCACCGGCGAACCGGACGCGCCCCCGACACTCCCGCCGTTCGGCCTGGCCGACTCGATCGCGGGCCTCGCCACGGCGTACGCGGTGATGACGGCACTCGCCGCCCGCGACCGCACCGGCGAGGGCCAGGTCGTCGACATGGCCCTGATCGAACCGATCCTGATGGCCCTGGGCCCGCAGACCCTCTGGTACGACCAACTGGGCCACGTCCAGCCGCGCACCGGCAACCGCTCCCAGAACAACGCCCCGCGCAACACCTACCGCACCGCGGACGGCACCTGGGTCGCCGTCTCCACCTCCGCCCAGTCGATCGCCGAGCGCGTGATGTGCCTGGTCGGCCGCCCGGACCTGATCGACGAGCCGTGGTTCGCCACCGGCGCCGAGCGGGCCGCCCACTGCGACGTCCTCGACGAGGCGGTCGGCTCCTGGATCGCCGAGCGCACCCGCACCGAGGTCCTCGCGGCCTTCGAGAAGGCGGAGGCGGCCGTCGCGCCGATCCAGGACGTGAGGGACGTGATGGCCGACCCGCAGTACCAGGCCCTCGACACCGTCACCACGGTCGACGACCCCGAGCTGGGCCCCCTCCGCATGCAGAACGTCCTGTTCCGCCTCTCCGCCACCCCCGGCGCGATCCGCTGGACGGGCCGCCCGCACGGCGCCGACACGGCGGAGGTCCTGGCCGAGCTGGGCCTGACACCGGCGGACATCGACGCCCTGCGGGAGGACGGCACCGTATGACGGCACCCCCGCTCACCTGGCTGTACGTCCCCGGCGACCGCCCCCGCGTGGTCGCCAAGGCCCTCGCCTGCGGCGCCGACGTCGTCGTGATCGACCTGGAGGACGCGGTCGCCCCAGGCCGCAAGGAGTACGCCCGCGAGGCCACCGCCGAATTCCTCTCCGAGCCGCAGCCGGTACCGGTCCACGTCCGCGTGAACGCCCTGGACGGACCGCTCGCGGCGGCTGATCTGGCGGCGGTGGCGGCCCTCCCGGGCGTCTCGGGCCTCCGCCTCCCGAAGGTGACCTCCCCCGGACAGATCGTCCGCGTCGCCGAGGGCACGGTCCCCGCCGACGGCGGCGCACCCCCGCTCCACGCGCTCCTGGAATCGGCCCTGGGCATCGAACTCGCCCACGCCATCGCCACCGCACACCCGGCCCTGCGCGGCATCGCCGTCGGCGAGGCGGACCTCCGCGCCGACCTGGGCCTGCGTGACGACTCGGGCCTCGACTGGTGCCGCTCCCGCGTGGTCGTGGCCGCGCGTGCGGCGGGCCTCGCCCCACCACCCCAGTCCGTCCACCCCGACATCCGCGACCTGGACGGCCTCGCCGCCTCCTGCCTCCACGGCCGCGCCCTCGGCTTCCTCGGCCGCGCCGCCATCCACCCCCGGCAACTGCCGGTCATCGAACGGGCCTACCTGCCCACGGAGGAAGAGATCGAGGAAGCGGAGACGATCGTCAAGGCGGCGACCACGGACCAGGGTGCCCAGGCGCTGCCGGACGGAAGATTCGTCGACGCGGCCGTGGTCGCGGTAGCGCGACGCACGCTGTCGCTGGCCCACCGCACATGACGGAGGGCGCCCGGAGATCCCAGGGCGCCCTCATCCACGTACGACCGACCGTCAGGTCTTCTTCCCCGACCCGGCCTCGTCCTTGACCTCGTCCTTGGCCTCGGCGTCGGCTTCCGTCTTGGCCTCGGCTTCGGGCTTCTCGTCGGCCTCGGCACCGTCCTCGGACTCGTCGCCGGAGGCACTGTCACCGTCGGCGGGCTCGGCGCCCGGCTCGACCACCGTCTCCCGGCCCGGCCGCTTCTTCGCCGACAGCACGAGGTAGACCACCGCGAGCAGGAACACGATCATCGCGGTCCAGTTGTTCAGGCGCAGGCCCAGGATGTGGTGGGCGTCGTCGACACGCAGGTACTCGATCCAGAACCGGCCCACGCAGTACGAGGCGACGTACAGCGCGAAGGCCCGGCCGTGCCCCAGCGTGAAGCGGCGGTCGGCCCAGATGACGAGGAGGGCGACACCGACGCACCACAGCGACTCGTACAGGAACGTCGGCTGGTAGTAGCCGGGCACCCGGCCGTCCGCGGACGAGGTGATGTGCAGGGCCCAGGGAAGGTCGCTCTCCTTGCCGTACAGCTCCTGGTTGAACCAGTTGCCCCAACGGCCGATCGCCTGGGCGAGGGCGATACCGGGGGCGAGGGCGTCGGCCCAGGCGGGCAGCGGGATGCCCCGGCGCCGGCAGCCGATCCACGCGCCCACGGCACCGAGCGCGATCGCGCCCCAGATGCCGAGACCGCCTTCCCAGATCTTGAAGGCGTCCACCCAGTCGCGGCCCTCGCTGAAGTACAGCTCGTAGTCCGTGATCACGTGGTAGAGCCGGCCGCCGACCAGACCGAACGGCACGGCCCAGACCGCGATGTCGGCCACCGTGCCGGCCCGCCCTCCCCGGGCGAGCCAGCGCTTGTTGCCGAGCCAGACGGCTACGAAGACGCCGATGATGATGCAGAACGCGTAGCCGCGCAGCGGAATGGGTCCGAGGTACAGCACCCCGCGCGACGGGCTGGGAATGTAGGCAAGTTCCATGGCAGGGTCGACGCTACCGTGCCGGACCGGGCCCACGACGGGCAGCCCGGCTACGGGTCCATAACGGGCGGGTGTGAAAGGCCCTCACCCGCTGGTCACGCCGTGTCGGCCTCCTGCACCAGCTGCTTCAGCTTCGCCGGGGTCATGGTCTGGTCCTGGTAGATGTTCTTGCCGTTGAGGATCACGGTCGGCGTGCCGCTGAAGCCGCCGTCGCGGAAGGCCGCGGCGGACTTCTCGACCCAGCTGTTGTGGGTGCCCTTCTCGACACACGTACGGAACGCGGCCGTGTCGAGACCGTCGACCTTGGCCGCCAGTTCGATGAGCTTGCTGTTCTGGGCGAAGGCGTCGTCGGTCTCCGCGGGCTGGTTGTCGTACAGCACGTCGTGGTACGCCGTGAACTTGCCGACGTCCTGGGCGCAGGCCGCCGCGTTGGCGGCGTTGCGGGAGCCGGTACCGCCCATGTTGCCGTCGATGATCGTCGCCAGGTGGTAGTCCACCTTCAGCTGCCCGGCGGCCGTCAGCTCGTGGATCGCCGGCCGGTACGCCGTCTCGAAGGCCTTGCAGGCCGGGCAGCGGAAGTCCTCCCAGACCGTGAGCGTCGACTTGGCGCTTTCCTTGCCGACCGGGATGGCGAGGCTGTCCTTGCCCTTGGCCCCCGAGGGCACCACGACCGGGCCCGCGGAGTCGCTGCCGTCGTCCTTGCCCACGTTCGCCGCGACCACGCCGATCACCGCCGCGAGACCCAGGACGCAGACCACGCTCGCGCCCACGATCAGCACCCTGCGCCGCTTCTCCGCGGACTTCCCTCTCTCGCGCTCTTCCGCCAGCCGCTCCCGGGCGGTGCGCTTTCCCTCTCGCTTCTTCTCGCTCACATCCCGCAGAACGAACCGGGGAGGCGCACCGCGCCTCCCCGGTCCCAGGTCCACCCGTTCGAGTGACCTGTATGACATGTCCCGCCTTGCTACGCCTTTCCGCGCACGCCCTTGGCGAGTTCACCGGCGAGCGCGCGGACCGCCTCGACGCCGGCCGCGTCGTCGGGCGCGTCCAGCATCCGCTTGACGAAGGCCGAGCCGACGATCACCCCGTCGGCGAAGCCGGCGACCTCGGCGGCCTGAGCCGCGTCGGAGACGCCGAGCCCGACACAGACCGGCAGGCCGGTGCCGGTGGCCCGGGTGCGCTGCACCAGGTCCTGGGCCTGCTCTCCGACCGACGCGCGGGTGCCGGTGACGCCCATCAGGGAGGCGGCGTAGACGAAGCCGCTGCCCGCCGCGGTGATCTTGGCGAGCCGTGCGTCCTTGCTGCTGGGTGCGACCACGAAGACCGTCGCGAGCCCGTGCTTCTGCGCGTGCTCCCTCCACAGCGCCGACTCCTGCACGGGCAGGTCGGGCAGGATGCACCCGGCGCCGCCCGCCTCGGCAAGTTCGGCGGTGAAGCGCTCGACGCCGTAGCGGTCGATCGGGTTCCAATACGTCATCACGAGCACCGGCTTCCCGGTCGCCCCGTGGGCCTCACGGACCGTCCGCATGACGTCCGCGATCTTGACGCCGCCGCGCAGGGCGATGTCGTCCGCGGTCTGGATGACCGGGCCGTCGAGAACCGGGTCACTGTGCGGCAGGCCCACCTCGACGATGTCCGCGCCGCCGTCGAAGACGGCCTTGATCGCCGCGATGCCGCCGTCCACGGTCGGGAACCCGGCCGGGAGGTAGGCGATGAGCGCGGAACGCCCCTCCGCCTTGGCGGCGGCGAGGGTGTCGGACAGCAGTTGGATGTTCCCGCTCACTTGGCGTCCCCCTCGATCTCAGCGGTGTCGGCGTCCTGGTCGGCGGCGACCTGGGCGTCGGTGTCGTACAGGTCGAAGTAGCGGGCGGCCGTGTCCATGTCCTTGTCGCCGCGGCCCGACAGGTTGATCACGATCAGCCCGTCCTTGCCCAGCTCCTTGCCGACCTCCAGCGCACCGGCCAGCGCGTGGGCGCTCTCGATGGCAGGGATGATGCCCTCGGTCCGCGACAGCAGGCGCAGGGCCTGCATCGCCGCGTCGTCGGTGACCGCGCGGTATTCGCCGCGGCCGCTGTCCTTGAGGTAGGCGTGCTCGGGGCCGATGCCGGGGTAGTCGAGTCCGGCCGAGATCGAGTACGGCTCGGTGATCTGGCCCTCCTCGTCCTGGAGGACGTACGACCGCGAGCCGTGCAGGATGCCGGGCTCGCCGGCCGTCAGGGTCGCCGCGTGCTCGCCGGTCTCCACGCCGTGCCCGGCGGGCTCGCAGCCGATGAGGCGTACGTCCGCGTCCGGGATGAAGGCGTGGAAGAGGCCGATGGCGTTGGAGCCGCCGCCGACGCAGGCGATGGCGGCGTCGGGCAGACGTCCGGCGCGCTCCAGGATCTGGCGGCGGGCCTCGACGCCGATCACCCGGTGGAAGTCGCGCACCATGGCCGGGAAGGGGTGCGGTCCGGCCACGGTCCCGAACAGGTAGTGGGTGCGGTCGACGTTGGCGACCCAGTCGCGGAACGCCTCGTTGATCGCGTCCTTCAGGGTGCGACTGCCGGACTTCACGGCGATGACCTCGGCGCCGAGCATGCGCATCCGGGCCACGTTGAGCGCCTGGCGCTGGGTGTCGATCTCCCCCATGTAGATGGTGCACTCGAGCCCGAACAGGGCGCAGGCGGTGGCGGTCGCGACACCGTGCTGGCCGGCACCGGTCTCGGCGATGACGCGGGTCTTGCCCATCCGCTTGGTGAGCAGGGCCTGGCCCAGCACGTTGTTGATCTTGTGCGAGCCGGTGTGGTTGAGGTCCTCGCGCTTGAGGAACACCCGGGCGCCGCCGGCGTGTTCGGCGAACCTGGGCACCTCGGTGAGGGAGCTGGGCCGGCCGGTGTAGTGGACGAGGAGGTCGTCGAGTTCGCGCGCGAACTCGGGGTCCCCCTTCGCCTTCTCGTACTCGACGGCGACCTCGTCCACGGCGGCGACGAGCGCCTCCGGGATGAACTTGCCGCCGAACGCGCCGAAGTAGCCTTCGGCGCTGGGGATCTGACCCTCGGGGTCGGGGATGAAGAACTCGCTGGGCATGCTGGAACCTCACGGTGAGTGTGGGGAAGACACTGATCGCCGTGGGGCGGAGGTTGTCAGTCGACTGCGCGACCGTTGTGGCCGGTCGCGCCCACGCGGCGGAGCCGCATGTTCAGAACTGTCCCGCGCCCCTGAAGGGGCGCTGCCATCGCATGCCGTTCACCTGGCCCGGCTCGTCGCCGATGACGTACCGCACCCGACGCCCGTGCACCCGGCGTGCGGGCGCGCGGCAGCCGCGGGGCCGGCAGCCGCGCGCCAGGCGGGCGTACCGGTCCGGGGTCGGCAGGGTGGTCGAGAGCGTCATCGGAGTCAGCTTAGCGGTCCCGTCAGCCCCGGCCGTGCCGGAGTGCGGGGTGCTCGCCCGCCGCCACCAGGTCGGCGACCGCCGTCTTGGGGTCCTTGCCGGTCACCAGGGACTCGCCCACCAGGACCGCGTCCGCGCCGGCGTTGGCGTAGGCGATGAGGTCGTGCGGGCCGCGGACGCCGGACTCGGCGATCTTGACGAGGTTGTCCGGGATCTCCGGTGCCAGCCGCTCGAAGGTCGTGCGGTCGACCTCCAGCGTCTTCAGGTTGCGCGCGTTGACGCCGATCACCTTGGCGCCCGCGTCCACCGCGCGCTCCACCTCGTCCTCGTCGTGCACCTCGACGATCGGGGTGAGCCCGATGGACTCGGCGCGCTCGATGAGGGACTCGAGGGCGGGCTGGTCCAGGGCGGCCACGATGAGCAGCGCGAGGTCGGCGCCGTAGGCACGGGCCTCCCACAGCTGGTACGAGGTGACGATGAAGTCCTTGCGCAGCAGGGGGATGTCCACGCGCGCGCGGACCGCTTCGAGGTCGGCCAGCGAGCCGCCGAAGCGGCGCTCCTCGGTCAGTACGGAGATGACGGCGGCGCCGCCCGCCTCGTAGTCGGCGGCGAGGCCGGCCGGATCGGCGATCGCGGCCAACGCGCCCTTGGACGGGCTGGAGCGCTTGACCTCGCAGATGACCTTGACGCCGTCGCCCCGCAGTGCGGCGAGTCCGTCCTTGGCCGCGGGAGCCTTCGCCGCACGCTCCTTGAGCTCGTCGAGGCTGACGCGCGCCTGCCGTTCCGCGAGGTCGGCACGGACTCCGTCGATGATCTCGTCGAGCACACTCACGCGAGCGGCCCCCTTCCAGACGGTTGACTGTTCAAGCGGTTGGACTTCTGTCACCGGACCGTATCGTCGGACGAAACCGGTGGTCACTTCGATGGTATCCGCAGGAGGGCGTAGGCCTCGCATCCGGTTGACGCCGGTCCCACTACCTGGACCTTTGCGAATTGATCAAGGATGTAGCCAGCCACCGAACGGCAGGTTCCGGACAATCGTGAAGACCAGCACCAACGCGCCGAGACTCCACAGCTGCACCGGCCGGAGAACGATCCTCGACGGCCGTCCGCGCACCGCACGGACCACCCAGACGGTCCACATCACCGCGAAGGCGAAGTAGCCGACGACGGCCAGGGCGTTGTCGCCGAGCGCCGCGACGAAGTCGCCGTGGACGAAGGCGTGCGCGCTGCGCAGCCCGCCGCACCCCGGGCAGTAGATGCCGGTGAGGCGCAGCAGCGGGCAGACCGGGTAGTGGCCGGGCTGGTTGGGATCCACGGTGCCCACGTACGCGAAGGCCCCGACGACCGCCGCGAGCACTCCCGCGGGCACGGCCAGCCGGCCCAGCACGCCCCCGTCGGCGGCGTCGGAGGGCGATGTCGTCCGGGTGCTCCGGCTGTCGGCGTCCACGCTCGCATTGTGCCCTGTACGGCCCCCTGGACGCGCGTGAGGGGCGGCCCCGGCATCACGCCGGGCCGCCCCTCCACGAAGTCGTACGCGATCAGCTCTCGACGCTCGCGGGCTCGCGCTTCTCCGCCTTCTCGTGCACCGGGTGGTTGCTCTTCGGCTGGCCCAGGCCCATCGCCCGCATGATCCAGCCGACCACGCCACCGAGGACCACGATCACCATGCCGCCCCAGAAGCCCGCCGGCTCGGCCAGCACCATGAAGGCGCCGGCGACGGTGAAACCGATGAAGGCGATGATGACACCGGTCCAGGCGGCCGGGGTGTGACCGTGGCTGCTGCCCGCCATGACTTGCTCCTCGTTGCTGTGTACGTGTCTGAGCCGGACGCTCATGGTCCATTGTTCCGCACGCGCGCCTGCCGGGTGCCCGGGGGTCGGCCCTCGCGCGTCGGGAACCGACGGGACGGCGGCCGTGGCCTGCCTGACAGGGGGCGCGGGCCGCACCCCCAGGGGCGCGGGGAACTGCGCGACCAGCCCCCACGCACCCGCACCCGGCACATCACCGAAACCCCGCCCCCGTAGCCGCCTTGACCGCGTGACCGCGCGACCGCCGGAGGCCTACGCGCCGGTCGGGTCCTCGCCCCGGTCCAGGGCCTTCCAGATGTCCTCGGGGCGGTCGGGGTCGATGGCGGGTGCCTGGCGGCGCGGACGGGGGGCGCCGGAGCGCTCGTAGCGGCCGGACATCGCGGGCCACTGGCGTCCGTAGCGCAGGGCGAGCAGGCCGGCCAGGAGGAGCAGGGCACCGCCGGCGGCCGCGACGTACGGCCAGGCGGTGTGGGAGAGCGCGTCGACGGTGGCCGAGGTGTCGCCGGAGGCCTTCGCCGCCTGCTCGTCGAGCGCGGAGCTGTCGTCGACACCGAGGAGGGCCGCGGCGATGATGCCGGCGCCGGAGAGCGCGAGCAGGGCGGCCACCAGGAAGCGGCCGGCCCGGCGGACGGCGAAGACGGCGACGAGCGCGGCGAGGCCCACTATGGCCAGGGACGCGGGCACGCCCGTCACGTCGCTGCCCGTGGCGGTCAGCGGGAAGCTGCCGCCGGCCACGGTCGCGGTGCCCTGCGACCACTGCTGGCGGGTAGCGAGCAACGCCACGGCCGCGCCGAGCGCCCCGCTGAGCAGGGCGACGGCAAGACTCCGGCGGCCGGCCCGGGCGGGTTCTGCGGCTTCGGAACGGGGGTGAGGTACGGGAGTCACGTCCTCCACTATCGCCTGAACCACGGGCGAATCGTCACCCGGGGTTCAGTGATAAGCGCCCTATTTGACGAGCCGGTTGGCCGTGTGGACCGCGCGCAGGACCGCCGCCGCCTTGTTGCGGCACTCCTGGTCCTCGGCGACCGGGTCGGAGTCCGCGACGATGCCGGCGCCCGCCTGGACGTATGCCGTGCCGCCCCGCAGCAGGGCCGTACGGATGGCGATGGCGGTGTCGGAGTCGCCGGCGAAGTCCAGATAGCCCACGCAGCCGCCGTACAGGCCGCGCCGGGACGGTTCCAGTTCGTCGATGATCTGCATGGCGCGGGGCTTGGGGGCTCCGGAGAGGGTGCCCGCCGGGAAGCAGGCCGTCAGGACGTCGAAGGCCGTGCGGCCCGTGGCGACCTTGCCGGTGACCGTCGAGACGATGTGCATGACGTGCGAGTACCGCTCGACGGACATGAAGTCGACGACCTCGACCGAGCCCGGCTCGCAGACCCGTCCGAGGTCGTTGCGCCCCAGGTCGACCAGCATGAGGTGCTCGGCGCGCTCCTTCGGGTCGGCGAGCAGCTCGTCGGCGAGGGCCTGGTCCTCCTGCGGGGTGGCCCCGCGGTGCCGGGTGCCGGCGATGGGGTGGACCATGGCCTGCCCGTCCTCGACCTTGACGAGGGCCTCGGGGGACGAGCCGACGACGTCGAAGCCGTCGAAGCGGAACAGGTACATGTACGGGGAGGGGTTCGTCGCCCGCAGTACCCGGTACACGTCCAACGCGCTCGCCGTGCACGGTGTTTCGAAGCGCTGCGACGGTACGACCTGGAAGGCCTCGCCCGCGCGGATGCGCTCCTTGACGTCCTCGACGGCCTCCTGGAATTCGGGGCCGCCCCACAGGGCCGTGTACTCGGGGAGTTCGGAGGGGGGCAGGACGGCCGGGGGCTGGGCGACCGCCCGCGACAGGTCCGCCT
The DNA here is from genome assembly GCF_056820935.1 of Streptomyces sp. Q2. Lineage (NCBI taxonomy): Bacteria > Bacillati > Actinomycetota > Actinomycetes > Kitasatosporales > Streptomycetaceae > Streptomyces > Streptomyces sp. Q2. The sequence continues at coordinate 14,370 of NZ_JBXEJE010000052.1, forward strand.
CCATGGCGTCCAGGCGGGCCACCGCGTCCGCGTGGGCCTCGTCGACGCCGGTGTCGAGGTCGTTGTGGTTGATCGCGTTGGCGATCAGCAGGACCGAGCCCTCCCAGTGGTCCATCACGGCGAGGTCGCTGGTGAGGAGCATGGTCAGCTCGGGCAGCTTGAGGTCGTCGCGCTCGCCGGGGCCGATCTTCTCCAGGCGGCGCACGATGTCGTAGCCGAGGTAGCCGACCATGCCGCCGGTGAAGGGCGGCAGGCCCTCCTGGTGGGGGGTGTGCAGGGCCTCGATGGTGGCGCGCAGGGCGACGAGGGGGTCGCCGTCCGCGGGGACGCCGACGGGCGGGGTGCCGAGCCAGTGGGCCTGCCCGTCGCGCGCGGTGAGGGTCGCGGCGGAGCGGACGCCGACGAACGAGTAACGGGACCACGAGCGGCCGTTCTCCGCGGACTCCAGCAGGAAGGTGCCGGGGCGCTCGGCGGCGAGCTTGCGGTAGAGCCCGACCGGGGTGTCGCCGTCGGCGAGGAGCTTGCGGGTGACGGGGATGACACGGCGGTCGGTGGCCAGCTTGCGGAAGGTCTCGAGGTCCATGGCGGCTGACCCTACTGATCCGCGGCCGGGACGCCGGAACCGGCGTCCTTGACCAGCACGTCGGCGTCGAAGCAGGTGCGCGCGCCGGTGTGGCAGGCGGCGCCGACCTGGTCGACCTTGACCAGCACGGTGTCCGCGTCGCAGTCCAGGGCCACCGACTTGACCCACTGGAAGTGGCCGGAGGTGTCGCCCTTGACCCAGTACTCCCGGCGGCTGCGCGACCAGTAGGTGCATCGGCCGGTGGTGAGCGTGCGGTGCAGCGCCTCGTCGTCCATCCAGCCGAGCATCAGCACCTCCCCGGTGTCGTACTGCTGGGCGATGGCGGGCAGGAGCCCGTCGGCGCTGCGCTTGAGACGCGCGGCGATGTCGGGGTCGAGCCCGCTGGGCTGGCGGGGCGTGCTGCTGGTCATGGTGCCATTGTGCCGCCCGCCACTGACAGTCACCGGGGGGTGTCCACTGTGCGGACCGGACGGACGGCCGTAGGCTGACTGTCATGTCGACTTTCGCCAAGCGTGAACGACTTCTCCTGGCCGACCTGTTGGAGGCCGCGGGCCCTGAGGCCCCGACCCTGTGCGAGGGCTGGCTGACCCGTGACCTGGCCGCGCACGTGGTGGTGCGCGAGCGCCGCCCCGACGCCGCCGGCGGCATACTGATCAAGCAGCTCGAACCACGCCTGGAGAAGGTGATGGACGAGTTCGCGGCCAAGCCGTACGAGGAACTGATCCAGCTCATCCGGACCGGCCCGCCCCGGTTCTCGCCCTTCTCCCTCAAGCAGATCGACGAGGCGTCCAACACCATCGAGTTCTACGTCCACACCGAGGACGTCCGCCGCGCCCAGCCCGACTGGTCCCCGCGCGAACTCGACAAGGTCTTCCAGGACGCCCTGTGGTCCCGCCTGGAGCGCACCGCCCGTCTGATGGGCCGCGGCGTCGCGACGGGCCTGGTGCTGCGCCGCCCGGACGGCCAGACCGCCGTCGCCCACCGCGGCACGCCGGTCGTGACGGTGACCGGCGAGCCGTCGGAGCTGCTGCTGTTCCTCTACGGCCGCCAGGACGCGGTCCACGTCGAGCTGGACGGCGACAAGGAGGCGATCGACAAGCTGCACGGGTCGAAGCAGCTCGGTATCTGAAGTCCCGCTCAGCGGGGCGGTTGGCGCCTGTCCCGTTCAGTTGGGCGGTTGCGCGCGCCTGTCCCGTTCAGCCGGGCAGTTGCGCGCGCCGCAGGTCGCGGACGCACAGCGCGACGACCCCGCCGAGCCCGCAGACCACGGCGCTGACGACGAAGACCGGACCGGTCCCCCAGACGCCGATGGCCGCGGCGCACAGCGGCATGCTCAGCGGGGCGAAGCCGAGGCTCACCAGGCCGGAGACGGCGGTGACACGGCCCAGGTAGGCGGGGTCGGCCTGGGTCTGCAGCAGGGCGCCGCACATGACGCCGCTGAGCCCCGCGAGCAGGCCGATGAGCAGGGCCACCCCGACGGCCGCGAGGACCCCCGGGACGAAGGCGAGGGCGCCGATGGCGACCGAGCCCGCGAGGAGGGCGTACGCCGCGACCTGCCCGGCGTGCGGCAGGCGCCCGCGCACGGTCAGCAGGAGGGAGGCGCCGCCCGCGCCGGTGCCGAACCCGGCGAGCACCCAGCCCATGCCGGAGGCGCCCCAGCCGCGCTCGTCGGCGAGCAGGGTCAGGCCGACGTTGAGGGGGCCGACGAAGCCGAGGTCGCCGAGGGCGATGGCCACCATCAGCGGGGCCAGCACGCGGTGTCGGCGTATGTAGCGCAGTCCGGCCACCAGGTCGCGCCAGGCGGTGCCACCGCGGGCGGCCGCCTTGTCGTCCGGGGGCAGTTCCCGCAGCCGTACGCAGAGCAGCAGCGGCACCGACACCGCGATCAGCAGGCCCGCCAGCCCGAAGGCCGCCGCCGCACCGCCCGCCGCCACCGCGAGACCGCCGAGCGGGGCGCCGACGATGCTCGCGAATCTGATCGCGAGGCCCCGCATACCTTGCACGCGCGCGAGCTGATCGCGGCTCGTCACGCGCGCGGGGAGGGCGCCCACCGCGGGAACGAACACGGCGTCGACGGTGCCGAAGACCAGGGCGAGCAGGGCCAGCGGCCACAGTCCGGGGCTGGTGAAGAACAGCAGCGCGGCCACCGCGAACCCGGCCGCGCAGCGCACCGCGTCACTGCCGATGACGACCCTGCGCGGCCCGAACCGGTCGGCGATCACTCCCCCGCCCAGCATCAGCAGGGCCCGCGGCACCGCGCTCACCGCCATGACCACTCCGGCCTGGGCGGGCGTCCCGGCCTGTACGGCGGCCCAGGACAGGGCGATGTAGTACACGCTGTCGCCGACCATCGAGGAGGTGTAGGCGGCGAGCCAGCGCAGAACGTTGCCGTCACGGTGGGCCGGTCTGCCGGTGCCGACGGCCGGGGCGGTGAGTGAGGCGCTCACGGTGGGTGCCTTTCAGGCGCGGAACGGGAAGGCGTACAGGGGCGGGGCGACGTGCTCGCGCAGGTCCTTCTTCGGCTCCGCTTCGGTTCGGCCAAGAAGAAAGCCCCGGCGGCCTCGAAAGGCAGCCGGGGCTCGAGCCGAACGTCACCTCACCGGATGCCCCGACTCCCGTAGTGCGTCCTTCACCTGCCCGATCCGCAGATCGCCGAAGTGGAAGACGGACGCCGCGAGCACCGCGTTCGCGCCCGCCGCGACGGCCGGCGCGAAGTCGGCCAGCTTGCCCGCGCCGCCGGAGGCGATCACCGGAACCGTCACGTGCTTGCGGACGGCGGCGATCATCTCCAGGTCGTAGCCGTCCTTCGTCCCGTCCGCGTCCATCGAGTTGAGCAGGATCTCCCCCGCGCCCAGCTCGGCGGCCCGGTGCGCCCACTCGACCGCGTCGATGCCGGTGCCCTTGCGGCCGCCGTGGGTGGTGACCTCGAAGGAGCCCGACTCGGTGCGCCGCGCGTCCACCGACAGGACGAGCACCTGCCGGCCGAACCGCTCGGCGATCTCGCGGATGAGGTCGGGGCGGGCGATCGCGGCGGTGTTGACGCCCACCTTGTCGGCGCCCGCCCGCAGCAGCTTGTCCACGTCCTCGGCCGCACGGACGCCGCCGCCGACCGTCAGCGGGATGAACACCTGCTCGGCGGTGCGGCGCACCACGTCGTACGTCGTCTCGCGGTTGCCCGACGAGGCGGTGATGTCCAGGAACGTCAGCTCGTCGGCGCCCTCGGCGTCGTACACCTTGGCCATCTCGACGGGGTCGCCCGCGTCGCGCAGGTTCTGGAAGTTGACGCCCTTGACGACCCGGCCGTTGTCCACGTCCAGGCAGGGGATGACTCGGACGGCCAGGGTCATGACTTGTCTGCTCCTCGGTACGCCTCCACCTCGACCTCGACCACCAGACTGGGGTCCACGAAGCCGGAGACGATGATCATGGATGCGGCGGGCCGGACGGAGTCGAACAGCTCCTTGTGAGCGCGTCCGACGTCGTCGACGTCCCGGGCGTGAGTGAGGTACATGCGCGTCCGCACGACGTCCTCGCGGCCCAGACCCAGTTCCCCCAGCGCCGCGAACGCGACGTCGAAGGCGTTGACCGTCTGCTCGTACGGGTCGCCCCCGGCGATCTCGCCGTCCACGATGGACGTGCAGCCGGAGACCAGCACCAGGCCGTTCGGGAGTTCCACCGCCCGGGAGTACCCGAAGGTCTCCTCCCAGGGCGCGCCGGTCGTCACGCGTCGAAGGTCGCTCACCGGGCCACCGCCTCCAGGGCCTCTTCGAGGGTGAACGCCTTCGCGTACAGGGCCTTCCCGACGATGGCGCCCTCGACACCGAGGGGTACCAGCTCGGCGATGGCCCGCAGGTCGTCCAGCGACGACACACCGCCGGAGGCCACGACGGGCCGGTCGGTCGCCGCGCACACCTTGCGCAGCAGTTCCAGGTTGGGGCCCTGCAACGTGCCGTCCTTGGCGATGTCCGTCACCACGTACCGCGCGCAGCCCTCCTTGTCGAGGCGCTCCAGCGTCTCGTAGAGGTCGCCCCCGTCGCTGGTCCAGCCGCGTCCGCGCAATGTCGTGCCGCGTACGTCGAGCCCCACGGCGATCTTGTCGCCGTGCTCGGCGATGACCTTGGCGACCCAGTCCGGGGTCTCCAGGGCGGCCGTGCCGAGATTGACCCGGGTGCAGCCGGTGGCCAGGGCGGCGGCGAGGGCGGCGTCGTCGCGGATGCCCCCGGAGAGCTCCACCTTGATGTCCATCGCCTTGGCGATCTCGCCGATCACGGCCCGGTTGTCGCCGGTGCCGAACGCCGCGTCCAGGTCGACCAGGTGCAGCCACTCGGCGCCCGAGTGCTGCCAGGCGAGGGCGGCCTGCAGCGGGGAGCCGTACGAGGTCTCCGAGCCGGACTCGCCGTGGACGAGCCGGACCGCCTGGCCGTCACGGACGTCGACGGCGGGGAGGAGTTCGAGCCGTCCTGAGGGGTTCGAGGACATCAGAGGGTTCCGATCCAGTTGGTCAGCAGCTGCGCTCCGGCGTCGCCGGACTTCTCGGGGTGGAACTGCGTGGCCCACAGGGCGCCGTTCTCCACGGCGGCCACGAAGGGCTTGCCGTGGGTCGACCAGGTGACCTTGGGGGCGCGGATGGCCGCGTTGTGCGTCTCCAGGCTCCAGTCGTGGACGGCGTAGGAGTGCACGAAGTAGAAGCGCGCGTCGGCGTCCAGGCCCGCGAAGAGCTGCGAGTCGGCCGGCGCGTCGACGGTGTTCCAGCCCATGTGGGGCACGATCTCGGCCTGCAGCGGTTCGACCGAGCCGGGCCACTCGTCGAGGCCCTCGCTCTGGACGCCGTGCTCGATGCCGCGCGCGAAGAGGATCTGCATGCCGACGCAGATGCCCATCACGGGGCGCCCGCCGGACAGCCGGCGGTCGACGATCCAGTCGCCGCGTGCTTCCTTCAGGCCCTTCATACAGGCGGCGAAGGCGCCGACGCCCGGCACCAGCAGGCCGTCCGCGTTCATGGCCTTGTCGTAGTCGCGTGTTATCTCGACGTCGGCTCCCGCGCGCGCGAGAGCACGCTCGGCGGAACGGACGTTGCCGAAGCCGTAGTCGAAGACGACCACTTTCTTCGATCCGGTGCTCAATTCCACACCTCCAGCCTCATGACGCCCGCGACGAGGCACATCGCGGCGCCGATCGAGAGCAGCACGATGAGGCTCTTCGGCATCTGCTGCTTGACGAAGGAGTAGATCCCGCCGGCCAGGAAGAGGCCGACGACGATCAGGATGGTCGACAGGCCGGTCACAGCGCGCCCTTCGTGGACGGGAGGATGCCGGCCGCGCGCGGGTCACGCTCGGACGCGTACCGCAGCGCCCGGGCCAGTGCCTTGAACTGGCACTCCACGATGTGGTGCGCGTTGCGTCCGTAGGGCACGTGCACGTGCAGGGCGATCTGCGCCTGGGCGACGAAGGACTCCAGGATGTGCCGGGTCATCGTGGTGTCGTACTCACCGATCATCGGCGCCATCTTCTCGGGCTCGGTGTGCACGAGGTACGGGCGGCCGGACAGGTCGACGGTCACCTGGGCGAGCGACTCGTCCAGCGGGACCGTGCAGTTGCCGAAGCGGTAGATGCCCACCTTGTCACCGAGCGCCTGCTTGAAGGCGGCGCCCAGCGCGAGGGCGCTGTCCTCGATGGTGTGGTGCGAGTCGATGTGCAGGTCGCCCTCGGTCTTCACGGTCAGGTCGAACAGACCGTGCCGGCCGAGCTGGTCGAGCATGTGGTCGTAGAAACCGACGCCTGTCGACACATCGACCTTGCCGGACCCGTCGAGATCGATCTCGACGAGGACAGAGGTCTCCTTGGTCACCCGTTCCACACGTCCAACGCGGCTCATGCGCTCTGCTCCTTCTTCAACTCACGGACCGCGTCGAGGAACGCGTCGTTTTCGGCGGGGGTTCCCGCGGTGACCCGCAACCATCCCGGCACACCGTTGTCCCGGACCAGGACGCCCCGGTCGAGGATCTGTCGCCACACGGCGTGGGCGTCGTCGAACCGGCCGAACTGCACGAAGTTGGCGTCCGACGCCGTCACCTCGTAGCCGATCGCCAGCAGTTCGGAGACCAGCCGGTCCCGCTCGGCCTTCAACTGCTCGACGTACCCGAGCAGGGTGTCGGTGTGCTCCAGGGCGGCCAGCGCGGTCGCCTGCGTGATCGCGGACAGGTGGTACGGCAGCCGTACGAGCTGGACGGCGTCCACGACCGCCGGGTGCGCGGCGAGATAGCCGAGGCGCAGCCCCGCCGCGCCGAAGGCCTTGGACATCGTCCGCGAGACGACGAGGTTCGGCCTGCCCTCGATGAGCGGCAGCAGCGAGGCGCCGTGGCTGAACTCGATGTAGGCCTCGTCGACCACGACCATCGAGGGCCCCGCCGCCTGCGCGGCCTCGTACAGGGCGAGGACCGTCTCGCGCGGGACGGCGGTTCCGGTGGGGTTGTTGGGGGTGGTGACGAAGACGACGTCCGGCCGGTGCTCGGCGATCGCCTTCTCGGCGGCGGCGAGGTCGATCGTGAAGTCCTCGCCCCGTGGGCCGGAGATCCAGCCCGTGCCGGTGCCGCGCGCGATGAGTCCGTGCATCGAGTACGACGGCTCGAAGCCGATCGCCGTACGGCCTGGTCCGCCGAAGGTCTGCAGCAGCTGCTGGATGACCTCGTTGGAGCCGTTGGCGGCCCAGAGGTTGGCGACGCCGACCTCGTGCCCGGCGGTGTCGGTGAGGTACTTGGCGAGCTGGGTGCGCAGCTCCACCGCGTCCCGGTCCGGGTAGCGGTTGAGGTTGCGGGCCGCCTCGCGCACCCGCTCGGCGATCCGCTCGACCAGCGGCTCGGGCAGCGGATAGGGGTTCTCGTTGGTGTTCAGCCGTACGGGGACGTCCAACTGGGGGGCGCCATAAGGGGACTTGCCGCGCAGCTCGTCCCGTACGGGGAGATCGTCGATTCCAAAACTCACTTGCTCGCCGGTACCTTCCATCCGAACCGCGCCTTGATCGCCGCGCCGTGCGCGGGCAGGTCCTCCGCCTCCGCGAGCGTCACCACGTGGTGCGCCACGTCGGCCAGCGCGTCCTTCGTGTAGTCGACGATGTGGATGCCGCGCAGGAAGGACTGGACGGACAGGCCCGAGGAGTGGCAGGCGCAGCCGCCGGTGGGCAGGACGTGGTTGGACCCGGCCGCGTAGTCGCCGAGCGAGACCGGCGCCCAGGGGCCGATGAAGATCGCGCCGGCGTTGCGCACGCGGTCGGCGACGTCCGAGGCCTGAGCGGTCTGGATCTCCAGGTGCTCGGCGCCGTACGCGTCGACGACCCTGAGCCCTTCCTCCACGCCGTCGACGAGAACGATCGCGGACTGCCTGCCGGCGAGGGCGGGCACGATCCGGTCCTCGATGTGCTTGCTGGCCGCGACCTGCGGCTCCAGCTCCTTCGCCACCGCGTCCGCGAGCTCCACGGAGTCGGTGACCAGCACGGCGGCGGCCAGCGGGTCGTGCTCGGCCTGGCTGATCAGGTCGGAGGCGACGTGCACCGGGTCGGCCGTGTCGTCCGCGAGGATCGCGATCTCGGTCGGGCCGGCCTCGGCGTCGATGCCGATCTTGCCGGTGAAGTAGCGCTTGGCGGCGGCGACCCAGATGTTGCCGGGGCCGGTGACCATGTTGGCGGGCGGGCAGGACTCGGTGCCGTACGCGAACATCGCGACGGCGGTCGCACCGCCGGCCGCGTACACCTCGTCGATGCCGAGCAGCGCGCACGCGGCGAGGATCGTCGGGTGCGGCAGGCCGTCGAAGTCGGCCTGCGCCGGGGAGGCGAGGGCGATCGACTCGACGCCGGCCTCCTGCGCGGGCACCACGTTCATGATCACGGAGGACGGGTAGACGGACCGCCCGCCGGGCGCGTAGAGACCGACGCGATCGACCGGCACCCACTTCTCGGTCACCGAACCGCCGGGCACGACCTGGGTCGTGTGCGTCGTACGGCGCTGCTCGCGGTGGACGAGACGGGCGCGGCGGATGGACTCCTCCAGGGCCGCGCGCACGGCCGGGTCCAGCTCAGCGAGGGCCCCGGTCAGCGCCTCGGCCGGAACCCGTACGGACTCCAGGCGCACCCCGTCGAACTTCTCGGCGAAGTCGATCAGCGCCGCGTCGCCCCGATGATGCACGGCCTCGCAGATCGGACGCACCTTCTCCAGGGCGGCCGAGACGTCGAAGTCGGCTCGGGGCAGCAGGTCGCGCAGGGCGGGGCCTTCGGGAAGGGCGTCGCCGCGCAGATCGATTCGGGAGATCACGTCGTCAATTCTCTCAGACCGGGATCGGGCGTCGTTCGCGCGTATCAATGGCTGATACAGACCGGGGCGGAACCCGGGAGATCCCCTTCACGTCTGGTGTTCCGGGCGTCACACAACGGGCATGAACAGTTGTACGAACCCACGAGTAGATGAGGGGGATGGAAGCCACGTGACCGAAGGGGCCGGCATCCGGGACGGAGACCTGCCGGACGATCTGACCGCCGCCGAGGCCGGGATGTGGCAGGCGTTCCGCAACGGCAGTGTGTACGACCTGAGCAGCGGCGACACCGTCGTCGACGATCCGCACGGCGGGCACCCCTGGGGGCCCGAGCGGACCGTGCGGGCGCGGATCGTGTGCTGGCTGCTCCTGGACGGACCGCCCGCGCTCGCGGGCCGCGTGTCGTCCCTGAAGCTCGTCGGGGTGCAGATCAGCGACAGCCTGGACCTCGCGGGCGGCACGGTGGTGCCGTACGTCGAGCTGCGCGGCTGCCGGTTCGAGCGGGACGTCCTGCTGCCCGAGGCCCACTTCACGACCCTGCGGATGGTGGACTGCTCGGTGCCGCGCCTGGAGGCGGCCCGGGTGCACACCGAGGGCGATCTGCATCTGCCGCGCTGTCGTTTCCAGAACGGCATCCGGCTCACCGACGCGCAGATCGGCACGGATCTGATGCTCAACCAGGCGATCGTGCACCGCGACCGCAGCGGCCGCTCGATCGCCGCGGACGGCCTCACCGTCGGCCAGGACCTCCAGGCCGAGCTCCTGGAGTCGCACGGCGAGCTGAGCCTGCGCAGCGCGAAGATCGGTGTCTCGCTGAGCCTGCGCGGTGCCCGGCTGGTCAACCCCTACTCGCGGCTCGCCCTGAACGCCCCCCAGCTGACCGTGGAGCGCTCGCTGTACCTGACCCCGGCGGGCGTCGGCAGCGTCCTGCTCAGCGGCGCGACGCCCGCGCGCGGGACGCGCATCCAGCGGTTCGCCTGCCAGGGCGGGCTGCGCCTCGACGACGGGCGGTTCGGGGACGCGGTCGACCTGGAGCGGGCCCGGTTCACCCTCACCGACGAGCAGGAGCTGTCACTGCGCCGCGTGCAGACGCCCGAGCTGCGCTTCCTCGGGGAGCGTCCGACGCGGGGCACGGTCGTGCTGTCGGGGGCGCGGGTGGTCAACCTGATGGACCGGGCCGACGCGTGGCCGGGCCCTGGCCGGCTGCACATGGGCGGCTTCAGCTACGAGAACCTGGTGCCGCGCGGCCCGTTCCCGCTGAACGAACGGCTGGAGTGGCTGGCCGCGGCGACCGCCGAGTACAACCCGGAGCCGTACGAACGACTCGCCGCCGTACTGCGGACCGGCGGCGAGGACGAGGACGCCCGCGAGGTGCTGCTGGCCAAGCAGCGCCGCCGCCGCGAGAGCCTGCCGATCGCCGCCAAGCTGTGGGGGTACGTGCAGGACGGGACGGTCGCCTACGGGTACCGGCCGGGCCGGGCCGCCGTGTGGATGGCGGTGCTGTGGGCGGCGAGTTCGGTGGCCTTCGCGCACGCCGGCCATCCGCCGATCAGGCGCGGCGAGCACCCGCAGTGGAATCCGGCCCTGTTCGCCCTCGACCTGCTGCTGCCGGTGATCGACCTGGGCCAGGCCGGATCCTGGCAGCTGCGGGGCGGCTGGCAGTGGCTGGCCGCCGCGATCATCCTGCTGGGCTGGATCCTGGCGACGACGGTGGCGGCGGGGGCCACGCGGCTGCTGCGGCGCGGTTAGCGGGGCTGGTGGGGCTAGTGGGGCAGAAGTTGTTGAACGGTCACCCTTTTACCTGTCCTTGACCTTGGCGCGTACAACTTTCCGCGAGTTGCCCGTTCGCACTGGCGCTCCGTCGGCCAGCGGACCTTCAATGGTCGGCACCATGGCTCTGCTGCCCCCCTTCATCCGCTCGTCCCGGACGCCCCGGGAGCCCTCGCGCCTCGGCCCGCTCCCCGCCGACGACGAGATCCTCCTCGACGCGCCCGACGACCGGCTCGGTCCCGCACTCGTCGCGGCCGCGCGGGGCGACTACGAGCCCGCCGCCCACCTGCTCGCCGCCACCCGCCTCGGCGCCGACTGGGAGAACCGCGATCGCTACGCGCGAAGACTCGCCGCCTTCGCCCGCTCCCGCGGCGAGTGGTACGAGGACTGGCGCAGGGCCGCGCCCACCGATCCCGACGCGCTGCTGATCGGCGCCCAGCTCGTGCTGGAGCACGCCTGGCAGTCACCGGCGCGGGCGGAACTGCTGCGCCAGGCGACCCCCTTGATCACGGCCGCCGCGCACGGCGACGACCGGGACCCGGTGCCGTGGCGGATCGCGCTGGACCACGCGCGCGGCGCGAACGCCGGGCACAAGTACTTCGAGCAGCTGTGGGAGGCGGCGGTCCGCCGTGCCCCGCACCACTACGGCTGTCATGTGGCCGCCCTGCGCTATCTCGCCGCCTCGTGGCACGGCTCCCACCACGCCTGCTTCGACTTCGCCGATCTGGCCGCGCAGGACGCTCCGGCCGACTCCCTGGTCCAGGCGCTGCCGGCCCGGACGGCCTTCTCCTACCTGACCGACGGCTGCGGCCCCGAGGTACCGGTCGAGCGACTGGACGCGGCGGCCGACCGGGCGATCGCGCTCTCCGCCCGGTTCCCGGCGGCCGACCCCTGGCCGGCCGAGGTGCGGAACAAGCTGGTGTACGTGCTGGTACGGCTGGAGCGCTGGACGGACGCCGAGGAGGAGCTGCACCGGATCGGCCCGTACGCCACCTCCTTCCCCTGGGACCGGTTCTCGGACGATCCGCTCGGCCGGTTCCTGGAGATCCGCGACGAGGTCCGCCGGAACACGGCTGCCGGCCATCCACGGAGTGAGCACGGCGGACGCGCCCACTCCGGCGACCATTAGGCTTTTGCGTCGTGACCACCGTCCGGCTTCCGCTCTTCCCCCTGAACTCCGTGCTGTTCCCGGGGCTCGTGCTGCCACTGAACATTTTCGAGGAGCGCTATCGCGCCATGATGCGCGAGTTGGTGAAGACACCCGAGGACGAACCACGCCGGTTCGCCGTGGTGGCGATCCGTGACGGCCACGAGGTGGCATCGACCGCACCCGGCATGCCGGACCAGACCGCCGTGGCCGAGCGCGGTGCCGCGGCCGGCTTCGGCGACGACCCGGTCAAGGCGTTCCACGGGTTCGGCTGCATCGCGGACGCCGCGACCATCCGGGAGGGGGCCGACGGCACCTTCGAGGTCCTGGCGACGGGCACCACCCGGGTACGGCTGCTGACGGTCGACGCGTCGGGCCCGTTCCTGACGGCGGAACTGGAGGAGCTGCCCGAGGACCCGGGTGAGGAGGCGGGCGCGCTGGCGGAGGGCGTGCTGCGGGCCTTCCGCCAGTACCAGAAGCGCCTCGCCGGCGCCCGCGAGCGCTCCCTGTCCACCGGCGCGGACCTGCCGGACGAACCGTCCGTGATCTCCTACCTCGTGGCCGCCGCGATGATGCTGGACGTCCCGACCAAGCAGCGCCTGCTCCAGGCCCCGGACACCGCGTCCCGGCTGCGCGACGAACTGAAAATCCTGCGCGCGGAGACGGCGATCATCCGTAACCTTCCGTCGTTGCCCGCGGCGGAACTGACGCGCGGCCCGACGAGTCTCAACTGACGTACGACCTCTGGGGAACAGGCGGAACCAGGCCGCGATGGCGAAGAAGTCGAAGAAGCAGCAGCAGGCGGGCGGCACGCCGGCGACGGTGGCCCTGACGGCCGCGGGAGTGCCGTACACGGTCCACTCCTACGACCACGACCCCGCGCACCCGTCGTACGGCGAGGAGGCGGCCGAGGCGATGGGCGTCTCGCCGGAGCGGGTCTTCAAGACGCTGGTCGCCGACGTCGACGGCACCCTGACCGTCGCCGTCGTTCCGGTGGCCGGCCAGCTGGACCTCAAGGCACTGGCGGCGGCGGTCGGCGGCAAGCGCGCCGCGATGGCCGACCCGGCACTCGCCGAACGCACCACCGGCTATGTCCGCGGCGGCATCTCCCCGCTCGGCCAGCGCAAGAAGCTCGCCACCGTCCTGGACGAGTCCGCCTCCGCCCACCCGACGATCTGCGTCTCGGCGGGCCGCCGCGGCCTGGAGGTCGAACTCTCCCCCGACGACCTGGCCAAGCTCACCGAAGCGGTGGTGGCCCCCATCGGGCGGGCGTGAGACCTGGGTCGATCGTCAGGCCTGCGGGGTCCCGTAGCCGTCCTTGGGAACCGGACCCTGCTGGTGGTCGTAAGGGTCCGGATCCCGGGGCCCGAAGAGCGCCGTCAGCCCCAGATGCATGACCAGCGCGGCCAGCGACCAGGCCATCAGGGCCCCCTTCGCCCCCAGCTTCAGCGGCGCCGAGAACGTGACCCCCTTGCCCACGTCCTTGGCATGCGCGATGACGTCCTGGGCGGGCCCCAGCCACACCCCGAGCCGCCACGCCAGCAGCGACGCGAGCAGCCCGCCGACGGTGAGCGCCACGACCAGCGGCACTCCGCCGCGCCTGCGCACGAGGAACACGGCCGACGCGCTCACCACGCCGAAGGCCAACGCCAGCAGAGTGAACGTTCCATCGACACCGACCGCCTGCTCGCCCTCGGTGTCCTGGAGGAAGACGACCCAGTTCCCCTGCTCGTCCAGACCGCCGACCAGCGGCACGTGCGGCGCCAGCCACCACCACAGCACCCCGAGCAGCACCCCGCCGAGCGCCACCGCCACCGTGACGACGGCGGCCTCCCGCACTTCCGTCTTCATCCCGGGACCGTCCTGTCCGTACGAACCGTGCGCGCCGTACGGGGCGTCCGGCGCGGGGGCCGCGTACCCGGGAGGGACGGACTGCCACGCGCTGTGCGAGGAGTGTTCGTGGGGCGGCGGAGGAGGAGTCAACGGTGCGGTCACCCTGACATCGTGCCAGGCCCGCCTGTGCGGCGCGTCATCGGACGGCCGCCCGGCGGTAGGCCCAGGTGGCGACGGCCAGCGAGACCACGCCGACCCCGGCGCACACGGCGAGGTCACCGAGCACGAACGCCCAGTCGGGGTGCGGCTCGAAGGTCCGCGCGAAGGCCTCGACGCCGTACGTCGACGGCAGCAGGTCCCGCGTGAACCGCACGGCCTCCGGCATCCGGTCCGCCGGCAGGACCCCGAGCAGGAGCGCCGCGGACATGCCCAGCTGTCCGAGCAGGGTGGCCAGTTCCGGACGCGGCGCGAGCAGCCCGAGCGCGGCCCCGAGCCCTGCGAGCGCGGCGCCCGCGAGCGGGATGACGGCCAGCAGCACCCACAGGTTCGCGAGCGGCAGCCCGAACAGCACGCATCCGAAGACCGCGGTGACCACGGTCCCCGGCACGGTGAAGGACGCGTACGCGCCCGCCGCCCCGAGCACCACGGCCGCCGGCGGCACGGGGAGCGTCGCGTAGTGGTCGAGGCCGCCGCTGGCGCGCAGCTGGCCGAAGTACTGGGCGAGCAGGTTCAGCGCGACGAAGGCGACGACGAGCACCGACGACCCGGCGACCACGGCCTGCGCCTCGCCCCCGCCGTCCACGACCCCCCGCATCAGGATCATGATCCCGACCGACTGGAAGGTCGCGACGAACAGCAGCGGGATCCGCGCCACCCGCGCGCGGGACAGCTGTGCCCGGTACACGGCCGCGAGCGCCGGCCACAGCCGTGCGCGCGGTCCGAGCTCGGCCGCTTCCCGGACCGTCTCCTCCACGGCCAGGACGCTGCCCGGCAGAGCCTCGGCGGGTACGACACTCACGTCGCGCGGCTCCCCTCTCTCGGTTGCACTCCGGCAGTCGTCGTGTTCGGTACGGATGCGGCGGTCACAGTACTCACGCCCGTGGGCGGTCGGCTCACGCCTTCACCAGCCCCTGTCGTGCGGCGCCGCCCAGCGCCAGGTACACGTCCTCCAGGCTCGGCGTGGTCAGCGTGAAGTCGTCCAGCGCGGCGAACGCGGCCCCGCCGGTGACCGTGGCGACGACCGTACGGGCCTCCTCCGGGGCGAGCCGCAGCGTCCAGCGGCGTCCGGACTCCACGGCCCGGTCCCGCAGCGCGGCCACCTCGGGCACGTGCAGCGGGGCGGACTCGCGCCACACCAGGTCGACCCGCACCTCGCCGGCGACCTGTTCCTTGAGTCCTGTGGGGGTGTCGCAGGCGATCACCCGTCCTTGGTCGAGCACGGCGACCCGGTCGAGGACCGTCTCGGCCTCGATGACGTTGTGGGTGACGAGCAGGACGGTCGTGCCGTGCTCGGCCCGGCGCCGGTCGACGGCGGACCACACCGCGCGTCGCGCCACGGGGTCCATGCCGCTGGTGGGCTCGTCGAGGACGAGCAGCGGCCGCGCCCCGACGAGCGCGGCGGCGAAGCAGGCGAGCCGGCGCTGTCCGCCGGAGAGTTTCCTGAGCGGCCGCCCGGCGAGCGGGGTGAGCCCCAGCTCGTCGAGTACGGCGTCCCGCTCGGCCCGTGCCTGCGCCGCCTCCAGCCCGCGCAGCCGTCCGGTGGTCTCGGCGGCGAGCGACACGGTCAGGTCGTCGAGGGCGGTGGACTCCTGCCCGAGGTAGGCGAGGATCCGCGAGGCCCGCTCCGGGTGCCGCACGATGTCGTGCCCGAGGATCTCGACACTGCCGCGGTCGGGCCGCATCAGCCCGGTCAGCTGCCGTACGAGGGTGGTCTTCCCGGCGCCGTTCGGTCCGAGGAGCCCGAAGATCTCGCCGCGCCTGATCTCCAGCCGTACGTCGTCGGTGGCCCTCACCTCGGGCGTTGCCGGCGTGCCGCGCCGCCCCCGAACGGCCGGATAGGTCTTGGTCAGCCCGCGCACGGCGCACACGACATCATCACTGTGTCGAAGTGCCGGTGTCGCGCGCGTACTCACAAGGCACGAGACTACGGGGTCCGGAACCCTGGTCCGCTCTCGGGTCGGTCCATAACGGCACAACCACCGGTAAAGATCTCACTCCCCGGCGGGCGCGTGTTCGGCGGCCGTCCGCACGTCGATCTCCCGCCAGAACCCGGCCCGGATCGCATACCGGTCGTGCTCGTCGATCTGGTCGTCCTTGTGCGCGAGCAGCCCGAACCGCGCGGCGTACCGCAGCAGCTCGCCGTCGATCCGGTGCGGGATCCGCGGGTACATCCCGGACAGTTTCTGCAGGTGGACCTGGTCCCCGAGGCGCTCCATCCAGCGCCGCGCGAACACCTGTCCGACCTCGAACGGGTCGCCGCCGACGGTCGTGATGTCCTCCTCCCGGTCGGCCCACCGCTGCTCCGCCGTGGTCACCTGGGCGAGCGTCGGCAGCGAGGCGACCTCGGGGGGCTCGACGGCGCCGCCGGGCCGGTCGACCCACCCTTTGTCTGAGGACCAGCGCAGGGTCGCGGTCTGCGGGGGCTGGGCGGGCTGCGGGCCGGGCGCGCGCAGCGCGGCCAGGTCCTTCGGCGTGGGCACGCCCTTGGCGGCGGGTGCCCGCTCCTGCGTGCCGTTCTCCGAGACGGCGGCCGCCGGGGCGTGCTCCTCCTCGACCGACCGCTCGGCCGCAGTGGAGTGCGCGGAGTGCGCGGACTCGGGCAGCGGCGCGGAGAGGATCGCGGCGATCTCGGGCCGCGGCACGGGCGGCGGCGCGCAGATCCCGCCGAGGTCCTTGGCACGTACGGCCTTGGTGATCCACGTGCGGTCCAGCACGCGCCGCTCGTCGGCCTCGGCGACCAGGTCCTCGGACTGGTTGTAGTCCCCGTCGGCGGCCTGCACGGCCCACAGGTGTACGGCGACCCCGTGCTCCTTGGCGGCCATCATGCCCGGCAGCAGGTCCCCGTCGCCGGTCACCAGGACGACGTCGGAGCAGGCGCGGTTGCGGGCCAGCTCGGTCAGCTCGGCGTGCATCGCGGCGTCCACGCCCTTCTGGGCCCAGCGTCCGTCGCTGCGGGTCAGGGCGCCCAGCCGGACGGTGACGCGGGGCATCACGCGCAGTCTGCGGTGCTCGGGCTGCGGGACGCGGTCGGGGGCGCCGTCGAACCAGTAGATGCGCAGCAGGGGCCGTTCCGTGTCGGACTCGGCGCGTTCACGCAGGCCCTGGACGAGGGCGGTGTGGTCGACGGTGATGCGGGACCGCGAGGGCTCCCCGGCGAGGAGACTGGCGGCGGCCCCCAGCAGATACCCGGCGTCCACCAGGACGATGCAGCGGTCCACGCGATCCACCCTCTTTCCGGGAGGTTTGCTTCGGGCTTCCTTCGAGTCTGCCCGACCGTGCGGGGGTTAACGGCCCGAACTCGATCTTCGGCGTGGCGTTTCGAGGTATCGCTCCCCGACCAACCCTGTCACAGACGGTAATTATCCGACATGCGCTCCTTGTCAGCCTATGTGAATCTGATCCCGGCCCTGGCCCCTAGATCCCCTTCAGGAGGCAGACACCATGGCCAAGAACAAGAACCGTGAACGTAAGCAGTCGCAGTCCGAGCGTGGCCACCAGACGGTCCAGCAGCCCACGGTGGACACGCAGCCCCCGTCTCACGCCCCGCAGGCGACTCCCGGCGACATGGCACGCAAGAGCCGCGAGAAGCGCTTCGGTCACAACTGACCTCCGCGTCACGGGCTGTTGCGGCCCGGCACACACCGAGGGGCGCACCCGATCATGGGCGCGCCCCTCGCGTACGTCAGTTGCTCGGCCGGTCAGCCGCTCAACCGGCCAGGCAGGACGGCCCCAGCAGCACCTTCAGATCGCCGAAGAGCGCCGGATCCGGCTTCACCCGATGCCGGTCCAGACGCAGCACGGTCGTCTTGCGCGGGCCCTGGAGCTTGATCCGCACCTCGCTGTCGCCCTTGTGGTGGCTGAGGATCTCGCCGAGCCGGCTGACCATCGGCGGGGTGACCCGGGTGGCCGGGATGGTGAGGATGACGGGGGCGTTGGTGCCCGCGTTCGACAGGTCCGGCACCTGGAGCTCCATCGCGACGAGGCGGGGCACGTCCTCGCGCTTGTCGAGACGGCCCTTGACGAACACCACGGCGTCCTCGACGAGTTGGGTCGACACGAGCTGGTAGGTCGCGGGGAAGAACATGCACTCGATGGAGCCGGCCAGGTCCTCGACCGTGGCGATGGCCCAGGCGTTGCCCTGCTTGGTCATCTTGCGCTGGAGGCCCGAGATGATGCCGCCGATGGTGACGACCGCGCCGTCGGAGTGCTCACCTCCGGTGAGCTGGGCGATGCCCGCGTCGGCCTTGTCGGACAGCACGTGCTCCAGGCCGAAGAGCGGGTGGTCGGAGACGTACAGACCGAGCATCTCCCGCTCCTGGGCGAGCAGATAGGCCTTGTCCCACTCGTCGGTCGTGAACTCCACGTCGAGTCCGAAGCCGGGCTCGCTCGTCTCCTCCTCGCCCATGCCGCCGAAGAGGTCGAACTGGCCCTCGGCCTCCTTGCGCTTGACCGCCACCACGTTGTCGATCATCGGCTCGAAGTGCGCGGTGAGGCCCTTGCGGGTGTGCCCCATGCTGTCGAAGGCGCCCGCCTTGATCAGCGATTCGGTGGTGCGCTTGTTGCAGACGACCGCCTCGACCTTGTCGAGGTAGTCGGGGAAGGACGCGTACTTTCCCTTGGAGTTGCGGCTCTTGATGATCGACTCGACCACGTTCGTACCGACGTTGCGCACCGCGGAGAGGCCGAAGAGGATCACGTCGTCGCCCTGCGCGGCGAAGTTGGACATCGACTCGTTGACGTTCGGCGGGAGCACCTTGATGCCCATGCGCCGGCACTCGTTGAGGTAGACGGCCGACTTGTCCTTGTCGTCCTTGACCGAGGTGAGCAGCGCGGCCATGTACTCGGCGGGGTAGTTCGCCTTCAGGTACGCCGTCCAGTACGAGACCAGTCCGTACGCGGCCGAGTGGGCCTTGTTGAACGCGTATCCGGCGAAGGGGACCAGCACGTCCCACAGGGCCTGGATGGCCTCGTCGCTGTACCCCTTCTTCTTGGCGCCCTCCTGGAAGAGGACGAAGTTCTTCGCCAGCTCGTCGGGCTTCTTCTTGCCCATCACGCGGCGGAGGATGTCGGCCTCGCCGAGCGAGTACCCGGCGATGATCTGGGCGGCCTTCTGGACCTGCTCCTGGTAGACGATCAGGCCGTAGGTGACGGCCAGGACCTCCTCGAGGGGCTCCTCCAGCTCCTTGTGGATCGGCGTGATCTCCTGGCGGCCGTTCTTGCGCTCCGCGTAGTTGATGTGCGAGTTCATGCCCATCGGGCCCGGCCGGTAGAGGGCCGAGACGGCGGAGATGTCCTCGAAGTTGTCGGGCTGCATCTGGCGGAGCAGCGAACGCATCGGGCCGCCGTCGAACTGGAAGACACCGAGGGTGTCACCGCGGCAGAGCAGTTCGAAGGTCTTGGGGTCGTCCAGCGGCAGGGCGAGCATCTCCAGATCGATGCCCTTGTTGGCCTTCACCATCTTGATGGCGTCGTCCATGATCGTGAGGTTGCGCAGGCCCAGGAAGTCCATCTTCAGCAGGCCCAGCGACTCGCACTGGGGGTAGTCCCACTGGGTGATGGTCACGCCGTCGGTGTGCCGCACCCAGATGGGGGCGTGGTCGACGATGGGTTCGCTGGACATGATCACGCCCGCCGCGTGCACACCCATCTGCCGGACCAGACCCTCGACGCCCTTGGCGGTGTCGATGACCTTCTTCACGTCCGGTTCGTTCTCGTACATCGCCCGGATCTCGCCCGCCTCGCTGTAGCGGGGGTGCGTGGGGTCGGTGATGCCGTTCAGGTCGATGCCCTTGCCGAGGACGTCGGCGGGCATCGCCTTGGTGAGGCGGTCGCCCATCGCGTACGGGTAGCCGAGCACGCGCGCGGAGTCCTTGATGGCGTTCTTCGCCTTGATCTTGCCGTAGGTGCCGATCATGGCGACCTTGTCGGCGCCGTACTTCTCGGTCACGTACCGGATCACCTCGACGCGCCGACGCTCGTCGAAGTCGATGTCGACATCGGGCATGGAGACGCGCTCGGGGTTGAGGAACCGCTCGAAGATCAGGCCGTGCGGGATCGGGTCGAGGTCGGTGATGCCCATGGCGTACGCGACGATCGAGCCGGCCGCGGAGCCTCGGCCGGGGCCGACCGCGATGCCCTGGTTCTTGGCCCACATGATGAAGTCGGCGACGACGAGGAAGTACCCCGGGAACCCCATCTGGATGATGACGTCCATCTCGTACTCGACCTGCTTCTGCCGGTCTTCCGGAATGCCGCCGGGGAAGCGGCGCTCCATGCCCCGGCGGACCTCCTCCTTGAACCAGGTGACCTCGGTGAAGCCCTCGGGGATGTCGAACTTCGGCATGAGGTTCTTCGCCTCGAACATGCCGGCCGTGTCGATCTGCTCGGCCACCAGGAGGGTGTTGGCGCAGCCCTCCTGCCAGGCGTCCGAGGAGTCGATGGCGTACATCTCGTCGGTGGACTTCAGGTAGTAGCCGGTGCCGTCGAAGCGGAAGCGGTCCGGGTCGGAGAGGTTCTTGCCGGTCTGGATGCACAGCAGCGCGTCATGCGCGACCGACTCGTGCGCGTACGTGTAGTGCGAGTCGTTGGTGACCAGCGGCGGGATGCCGAGCTTCTTGCCGATCTCCAGCAGTCCGTCGCGGACCCGGTGCTCGATCTCGATGCCGTGGTCCATCAGCTCCAGGAAGTACCGGTCCTTGCCGAAGATGTCCTGGTACTCGGAGGCCGCCTTCAGCGCCTCGTCGAACTGGCCGAGCCGCAGCCGGGTCTGGAGCTCGCCGGAGGGACAGCCGGTGGAGGCGATGAGCCCCTCGGACCACTGGGAGATGGTCTCCTTGTCCATGCGGGGCCACTTCTGCAGCCAGCCCTCGGCGTACGCGTCGGAGGAGAGCTTGAAGAGGTTGTGCAGGCCCTTCGCGTTGGCCGCCCAGATCGTCTTGTGGGTGTAACCACCCGAACCGGAGACGTCGTCCCGCTTCTGGTGCGGCTGGCCCCACTGGATCTTGCGCTTGTTGCGCCGGGACTCGGGCGCGACGTACGCCTCGATGCCGATGATCGGGGTGACCCCCGCCTTCTTCGCGGTGTGGAAGAAGTCGTACGCCCCGTGCAGGTTGCCGTGGTCGGACATCGCGATGTGGGTCATGCCCATCTCGTTGCACGCGTCGAACATGTCCTTGAGCCGCGCGGCACCGTCCAGCAGCGAGTACTGGGTGTGGACGTGCAGGTGCGTGAACGGCGGCTTTGACACGGCGTGGCCTCCATGGAAAACGCTCGGCGACAGGCTGCGGGCAGTCTGGGGGGACAGCGTCGAAGTCTATGCCTCGGCACTGACACCGGGAGGCGTCTCCCCCGTACCTTCAAGGAGGAGTCGCGGGGCACTCCCGCGTACCGTCGGACGTTGCAAGAAGACGGGCGATCCGCCCCCCATGTCACGCACCACCCGCACCAGGAGGCACCCAGCGATGTCGGTCCCGCAGCTCAACGACGAGCACCGCGGCGAGGAGATCCTCGCCGTTTTCGACACCGCCTTCGGGCAGCTCCTGGCCGCCGACCCGGCAGCGTTCCGCGTCAAGTTCCGCAAGATGGCGGCCTCGGCGTTCGCGTTCTACCGGGGCACGGCGTGCCTCTTCTACCACGACCTCGACGCCGAGAACGCCGGGCAGGGTGGGCAGGGTGGCGAGCGGATACTCCGTGGCCCGTATCTGGACGAGCGCACCTCCCGGGTGTGGATCCACGGCGACCTGCACGCGGAGAACTTCGGCACGTACATGGACGCCAACGGCCGGCTGATCTTCAACGTCAACGACTTCGACGAGGCGTACGTCGGCCCCTTCACCTGGGACCTGAAGCGCTTCTCCGCCTCCATCGCCCTGATCGGGTACGCGAAGGCGCTCGGCGACGACCAGATCACCGAGCTGGTGCGGGTGTACGCGGGTGCGTACCGCGAGCGGATCCACGCCCTGGCCACCGGCGCCAAGAGCGACGAGGTGCCGCCCTTCACCCTGGACACCGCCGAGGGCCCGCTCCTCGACGCGCTGCGCGACGCCCGCTCGCTGACCCGCTTCGGCCTGCTCGACTCGATGACGGAGATCCGTGACTTCGAGCGCCGCTTCGCCCCGGGCGGCGGCTCCATCGAACTGGACGCGGCCACCCGCTACAAGGTCCTCGCCGCTTTCGACGGCTACCTGGAGACGCTGCCGGACTCGTCCCTGGCCCGCCCCGACTCGTACCGCGTGAAGGACGTCGTCGGCCGCCGCGGCATCGGCATCGGCTCGGCCGGGCTGCCGTCCTACAACATCCTCCTGGAGGGCCACAGCGACGCCCTGGAGAACGACGTCGTGATCTACATCAAGCAGGCCCAGACCCCGGCCGTCTCCCGCCACATCACGGACCCGGCGATCCGGGACTACTTCCAGCACGAGGGCCACCGCACGGTGATCTCGCAGCGTGCCCTCCAGGCTCACGCCGACCCGTGGCTCGGCTGGACCGAGCTGGGCGGCTCGGGCCAGCTGGTCGCCGAGGTCTCGCCGTACGCCGTGGACCTCGACTGGGGCGACATCGACGACCCGGAGGAGATCGCCGGGGTCGTCGCCGACCTGGGCCGGGCCACCGCCACCATGCACGGGGCGGCGGACGACCAGTCCGGCGAGTCCCTGGTGCCCTTCTCCACCGAGCGGGCCATCGACGCGGCCCTCGCGGCGGACTCCGACGACGGCGCCGGCTTCGCGAACCTCCTGGTCGACTTCGCGCACGGCTACGGCGCACGCGCGCGCGCCGACCACCAGATCTTCGTGGACCTGTTCCGCAACGGCCGGATTCCAGGTCTGTGACGGAACGGCCGCGCACAGGAACCCTTTAGGGGTCCCTTACAGGCCCGCGTGACAGACTCTCCTCCGCTATGGACATATCCGGGACCCAGCTCAGAGCCGTGCGCGCGGCGCTGTTCACGGCACTCGTCGTGACGCTCAGCACCGCGTCGCACGTGCTGCTGTCCCGGACGCCGCTGCCGCTGAACACGGTGGCGGTGGTCGCCGCCGCCGTGTTCGCCCTGGCCTACGCGCTGGCCGGCCGCGAGCGCGGCTTCGGCCGGATCGCCGCCCTGCTGATCCCGCTGGAGCTGGCCGCCGACACCGTGTTCACCACCGGCCAGCACGTCTGCTACGGCGCCGCGGGCGGCCCGGTCACCGGCCCGCTGCGCTCCGTCGGCCTCGACCTGCTGTGCGGCGACGGCACCAGTGTCGGCGCCCCGCTGGCCCGGGTGACGGGCGCCGACCCGGACCGCCTCGGCGGTCTGCTCGCCCACGCCGATCCGGCGACAGCCTGGCTGCTGCTCGGCGCGCACCTGGGCGTCGGCCTCCTGGCCGCCGCCTGGCTGCGCCGCGGCGAGCGCGCGCTGGCCCAGTTGCTGCGGGCGATGACCGCGACCACCTTCCGGCCGCTGCTGCTGGCGGTCGCGGCGGTGGCCGTGACCGCGGGGCCGTCGCCCTCCGTGTGCCGCCCGCAGCGCCCCGGCCGCCGTACGAGCACCGCGCGCGAGCGGATCCTCGTGCACTCCCTGGGACGGCGTGGACCGCCGTGCTCGGTCGCTTTCGCCTGAGCACCACCAGTCCCCCTTACGTATCCCGCACACGACGTGTGCGCGTCCCCTTACGGAGATCACCCATGGCAAAGCGGAACAGCCAGGCCGCGAAGACCGCAGCCCGCGAGCGCCTGCGCCAGGAGCGCGAGCGCCAGGCCAAGCGCAACAAGGTCAAGCGGCAGGTCATCGTCGCCGGTTCCATAGTCGCCGTCCTGGCGATAGCCGGCGGCATCGGCTACACGGTCGTCCAGGGCAACAAGCCCGGTTACTGGGACGCCGCCAAGGACGACAAGCTCGTCAAGCCGGCCAACACCACGGGCACGAACGGCACGACCGTCGTCATCGGCAAGAGCAGCGCCAAGAAGACCCTGGTCATGTACGAGGACCCGCGCTGCCCGGTCTGCGCCCAGTTCGAGCAGACCGTCGGCACGACGGTGGACAAGGGCGTCGAGGACGGCACCTACAAGGTGCAGTACGTCGGCGCCAGCTTCCTCGACAACGGCCTGGGCGGCGAGGGCTCCAAGAACGCCCTCAGCGCCATGGGCGCCGCGCTCGACGTCAGCCCCGAGGCCTTCCTCGAGTACAAGACCGCCCTGTACTCGACGAAGTGGCACCCGGAGGAGAACGACGACAAGTTCAAGGACGACGCCTACCTCATCAAGGTGGCCGACACGGTCTCCGCGCTCAAGGGCAACACGAAGTTCCAGAGCGCCGTGAAGAACGGCACCTACGACAAGTGGGCGCTGGAGATGTCGGCGAAGTTCGACGACAGCGGCGTGACCGGCACCCCGACCCTGAAGATGGACGGCAAGACGCTGACCGGCTCCGACGGCAAGAACGCGCCGATGACGGTCGCCGACTTCAACACGGCGATCCAGGCGGCCCTCAAGGCCTGACCCGGACGCCGCTCGAAGAGCGACCGTCGGACAAAGAGCGGGCGAACTTTCGCGAGTTCGCCCGCTCTCGTGCATACCGATCAGTAACCTGATCGGCCGTGACCAGACGACACAGAGCATCCGAGCAAGTCAACTCCCTGTCCCCGCGCCGCCGTACGGTCGTCAAGGCCGCGGCCGCCACCGCCGTCCTGGCCGGCCCCCTGGCCGCCGCCCTGCCCGCCCGGGCCGCCACGGACTCCCCCGCCTTCCTGCACGGCGTCGCCTCCGGCGATCCCCTGCCGGGCGGCGTCCTGCTGTGGACCCGGGTGACGCCCACCGCCGAGGCGATACCGGGCTCCGGGCTCGGCCCGGACACCTCGGTCGACTGGGTCGTCGCCAGGGACAAGGCGCTGACGAACATCGTCGCCAAGGGCTCGGTCACCGCGACCGCCGCCTCGGACCACACCGTCAAGGCGGACGTACGCGGCCTGGAACCCGCCACCGACTACTGGTTCCGCTTCTCCGCCGGGGGCACCGACTCCCCCGTCGCCCGCACCCGCACCGCCCCGGCCGCCGACGCCGCCGTCGCGAACCTCCGCTTCGGCGTGGTCTCCTGCGCCAACTGGGAGGCCGGCTACTTCTCGTCGTACCGCCATCTCGCGGCCCGCGGCGACCTGGACGCCTGGCTGCACCTGGGCGACTACATCTACGAGTACGGCACCGGCGAGTACGGGACGCGCGACACCGTGGTCCGGCCGCACGCGCCCGCGCACGAGATCCTCACCCTGGCCGACTACCGCATCCGGCACGGACGTTACAAGACCGACGCCGACCTCCAGGCCCTGCACGCCGTCGCTCCCGTCATCGCCATCTGGGACGACCACGAGTTCGCCAACGACGCCTGGTCAGGCGGGGCCGAGAACCACACCGAGGGTGCCGAGGGCGCCTGGTCGGCGCGTCAGGCAGCCGCCAAGCAGGCCTACTTCGAGTGGATGCCGGTGCGCACCGCGATCGCCGGCACCACCTACCGGCGGCTGCGCTTCGGCAAGCTCGTCGACCTCTCGCTCCTGGACCTGCGCTCCTTCCGCTCGCAGCAGGCCGCCGTCGGCAACGGCTCGGTCGACGACCCGGACCGCACGCTCACCGGCCGCGCCCAGCTCGACTGGCTGAAGGCCGGGCTCAAGACGTCCGACACCACCTGGCGGCTGATCGGCAACTCCGTGATGATCTCGCCGTTCGCGATCGGCTCCCTCGCCGCCGACCTGCTCAGACCGCTCGCCGAACTGCTCGGCCTGCCGAAGGAGGGCCTCGCCCTCAACACCGACCAGTGGGACGGCTACACCGACGACCGCCGCGAACTGCTGGCCCATCTGCGCTCGAACGCCATCCGCAACACCGTCTTCCTGACCGGCGACATCCACATGGCGTGGGCCAACGACGTACCGGTGGACGCCGGCACCTACCCGCTGTCCGCCTCGGCGGCCACGGAGTTCGTCGTCACCTCCGTCACCTCCGACAACCTCGACGACATCGTGAAGGCCCCCGAGGGCACGATCTCCGCGGTCGCCGCGCCGATCATCAAGGCCGCCAACCGGCACGTCCACTGGGTCGACACCGACCGCCACGGCTACGGCGTCCTGGACATCACGGCCGCCCGCGCGCAGATGGACTACTACGTCCTGTCCGACCGCACCAGGCCGGACGCGACCTCGGCCTGGGCCCGCTCGTACCGCACGCGCAGCGGCACCCAGAAGGTGGAGCGGACGTACGACCCCGTGTAGCCGCGCAGCACGGGCTCTACAGACTGTCGAGGAAACCGAGCGCCACCCGCCAGGTGGCCTCGGCGGCCTCCTCGTCGTAGTCGGGCAGGTCGGGGTCGGTGTACAGGTGGCCGGCCCCGGCGTACCGGTACACCTCCACGTCCGCGCCCGCTCTGCCCATCTGGAGGTACCAGGCGCTCAGCCAGTCGTCGGTCTCGAAGGGGTCCGGCTCGGCGACGTGCAGCTGCACGGGCAGCTCGTCCACGGTCGCGTTCGCCGCGATGTCCGACGTGCCGTGCAGGAGCAGCAGGCCACGCGCCTTCTCGTCACCGAGCGCGAGGGTCTGCGCGACGGACGCGCCGAGGGAGAACCCGGCGTAGACCAGTCCGCGTTCCGAGTAGGGCGCGGCGGCCAGGACGGCGCGCTTGAGCAACTCGTCCTTGCCGATCCCGTCGTTGAAGGCCATGCCCTCCTCGACCGTCTCGAACGTACGCCCCTCGAAGAGGTCCGGCGTCCACACCTCGTGTCCGGCCGCGCGCAGCCGGTCCGCCGCGGCGCGCACCGCGGGCCTGAGACCGAAGGTCGAGTGAAAGAGCACGATGTTCATGAGGCCATGGTGCCAGCCGGGTACGACAACGCAGGTCACGGCCGCGATNGGCCGCGCGCAGCCGGTCCGCCGCGGCGCGCACCGCGGGCCTGAGACCGAAGGTCGAGTGAAAGAGCACGATGTTCATGAGGCCATGGTGCCAGCCGGGTACGACAACGCAGGTCACGGCCGCGATCTTCGCCCCGTGCCACGGCCGTACCCACCTTGAGCGCGAAGTCACATGTTCATGAACGCCCGAGGCCGGTTACGTTCGTGGGCATGGAGAATCTACTCCGCCCACTGATCGTGGTCGGCGGGTCGGTCGCCCTCACCCTGGTCATCGGCTGGGCGACCGATCTGTTGCTGCGCAAGGCCGACGCACGGCATCACGAGACCCCCCTGTGGGGTCTGCTGCGCCGTGGCCGTATCCCCTACCAACTCGTGCTCTGCGCGGCCATGCTGAGAGGGTCGTACGACGAGGCGAAGCTTCTGGAACGGCACAGCATCGGCATCGGCCGTACCCTCACGCTGGTGCTGATCGGGGCAACGGCGTGGCTGGTGATCCGGATCGCCGCCGCGATAGTGGAGACGACGTACACCCGCTATGCGCGCGCCCACCGCGACCCGGCCCGGGTCCGGCGCGTCCGTACCCAGGTGTCGCTGATCATGCGCGTGGTCTCCGCGACCGTCGGCGTGGTGGCCGTGGCCACGATGCTGCTGACGTTCCCGGCGTTCCGCGCGGCGGGCGCCTCGCTGCTGGCCTCGGCCGGAATCCTCGGCATCGTCGCCGGTGTCGCCGCCCAGTCGACGCTCAGCAACATGTTCGCGGGGTTCCAGATCGCCTTCGGCGACATGGTGCGCATCGGCGACACCGTCGTGGTGGACGGCGAGTGGGGCACGGTCGAGGAGATCACGCTGACCTTCCTGACCGTACGGACCTGGGACGAGCGCCGGATCACCATGCCCGTCTCGTACTTCACGTCCAAGCCGTTCGAGAACTGGTCGCGCGGCACCCCCCAGATGACCGGCATCGTCTTCTGGCACGTCGACCACACCGCGCCGGTGGACACGATGCGCGACAAGCTCCGCGACATCCTGCGCGAGTGCCCCGCCTGGGACGGCCGCGCCTACGGCCTGGACGTGACGGACACCACCCCGAACACCATGCAGGTGCGGGCGCTGATGACCGCCAAGGACGCCGACGACATCTGGACGGTCCGCGTCACGGTCCGCGAACAGATGATCCGCTGGCTGGCCACGGAACACCCGTACGCCCTCCCCCGGGTCAACACGGCGGACGCGTACCTGCCCCCGAGCCGCACGAACGGCCGCCCCCACCGGGACGACCTCGCGCGCGACGGGGTGGCCGCGAGCCGCGGCTACGAGTCACCGCGCTCGGGCGGCTGACCCGGCGAAGCACGAACGGGCAGCCGCCGCCGACGAGCAACCCCCACAGGAGGGCCCGCCCCCTCGACCAACTGGAAACGGTGGTGCGCGGGTGGGAAACCAACAGGGCAATTCCCACCCGCCCGCACCCGACACATCACCGCAAACTCCGCACATCCAGATGCCGCAGCACCCGATCCACCACCTCCGGATCCGCCCCCGCCTCACTCCGCGCCGCCAGCACCTCATGCCGGGCCGCGCTCAACATCTCCCCCTGGATCCGCCGCACCCGCTTGAGCCTGCGCACCCGCTGCTCATGCGCCTCCCGCCGCTCGTCCTCCACCACCTCCGGACTGATCCGCACGCCGATATCGTGGGCCCGCCGCAGCATCTGCTCGGACAACTCCTCCGGCAGCTCCTCCGCAGCCTCGATCTCGCGGAGCCTGCGCTTCGCCGCCTTCGCCGCCCGCACGGCCAGCGCCTTCTCGAACTCCTTCTCCCGGTCCGTGTCGGCCTGCACACCCAGTCGCCTCACCAGCCACGGCAGGGTCAGCCCCTGCAGCACCAGGGTGGCCATGATCACTCCGAACGCGATGAACACGATCTCGTCCCGGTCGGGAAAGGCCGAACCGTCATCGGTCTGCAGGGGAATCGCCAACGCCAGCGCCACCGACGCCACTCCTCGCATCCCGGACCACCACATGACGACGGTCTCCCGCAGACTCATCGGAATGTCCTCGTCGTGGTCCCGCCTCGCATGCAGCCGCTTGGTGAGCCAGGTGGCCGGCAACAGCCACAGCAGCCGTACGAGCACGACCACACCCACGATCGCCGCCGCCCACCCGAGCATCTCGCCCCACCGTCCGGACGCGGTCCGGATCGCGTTGTGCAGCTCGAGACCGATCAGCCCGAAGGCGACCCCGGTGACCAGCGTGTCGACGATGTCCCAGAAGGTGTGCCCGGCCAGCCGTGTCAGCACGTCGTCGGGATCGGTGGCGTACTCGGCGAGGAACAGCGCGGTCGTGAGCACGGCCAGCACCCCGGACCCGCGGAACTCCTCGGCCAGCACGTACGAGGCGAACGGCACCAGCAGCGTCATCCCGATCTGCAGGGTGGGGTCCCCGAGCAAATCCATCAGCTTGTTGGCGCCCCACCCCAGCACGATCCCGACGACCACCGCCACCACGGCGGACAGCACCAGGTCCAGCCCGGCCCGCCACGGCGAGAAGGTCCCGCTCACGGCCGCGGTGATCGCCACGTGGTACAGCACGATGGCCGTCACGTCGTTGAAGAGCCCCTCGCCCTCCAGGATGGACACCAGCCGCCGCGGCAGCCCGAGTTGGCCCGCGACGGCGGTCGCGGCGACCGGGTCGGGCGGCGCGACCAGCGCGCCGAGCGCCACGGCGGCGGCCACCGGCAGCCCCGGCACGATCGCGTTCGCGACGGCGGCCACACACACCGTGGTGACGAACACCAGCGCCACGGCCAGCAGGAAGATCGGCCGGATGTTGGCGGTGAACTGCCGCCAGGAGGTGCGCCGTACGGCCGCGTACAGCAGCGGCGGCAACAGCAGGGGCAGGATGAGTTCCGGCGGGATGCTGACGTTCGGCACGAAGTCGAGCAGCGCGAGGACTATCCCGAGGAGCGTCATCAGCACCGGCGCCGGCAGTTTCAGCCGGTCCCCGACCGGGACGCTCATCACGGCCCCGAGCAACAGCACGAACAGCAGGGCCAACTGATCCACGGTCAGGCTCCGGGGCGTCTCGGCGTTCACACAGCAGACCTCAAGCCTGCCACGCCACCGTGTTCACCGGCCGTTCGACGCCCTCGCCACAGCAGGCACGGCGGCTACAGCACGCGCCGCATCGCCCGGTGCGGCATCCCGGCGTCCGGGAACTCCGGGCCGTACGCCACGTATCCCAACCGCTCGTAGAACCCGAGCGCGTGTGTCTGGGCGTGCAGGTCCACCGCCGCGAGGCCACGCGCGCGTGCCGCGTCCTCGACGGCGCCTACCAGAGCGGCCCCTATGCCCAGGCCTCGTGCGTCCTGCGTCACGGCGAGCCGCCCCAGCGATCCCACCGACAGGTCGCCGTCTGTCTTGGCGGCGGCCGCCTCGCCGTACAGCAGCCGCCCGGTCCCGAGCGGCGTCCCGTCCTCCCGGACCGCCAGCACATGCACGGCGCCGGCGTCGTACGCGTCGTACTCCAGGTCGGCGGGGACCCCCTGCTCGCCGACGAAGACCTCCTTGCGGACCGCGAAGCACGCCTCACGGTCGGCGAGGTCCTCGGCGACCCGCACGAGGTACGCGGAGCTCACGCGTAGGTCTCCTCGCGGACCTGGTCCAGGGCCTGCTGCAGGTCGTCCGGGTAGCCGCACTCGAACTCCACCCACTGGCCGTCCCCGGGGTGCTCGAAGCCCAGCCGTACGGCGTGCAGCCACTGGCGGGTCAGGCCGAGCCGCTTGGCGAGCGTGGGGTCGGCGCCGTACGTCAGGTCGCCGACGCACGGGTGCCGGTGAGCGGCCATGTGGACGCGGATCTGGTGGGTGCGGCCGGTCTCCAGCTTCACGTCGAGCAGGGAGGCCGCACGGAACGCCTCGATGAGGTCGTAGTGCGTGATGGACGGCTTGCCCTCGGCCGTGACCGCCCACTTGTAGTCGTGGTTCGGGTGCCGGCCGATGGGCGCGTCGATGGTGCCACTGGTCGGGTCCGGGTGGCCCTGGACGAGCGTGTGGTAGCGCTTGTCGACCGTGCGCTCCTTGAACTGGCGCTTGAGCGAGGTGTACGCGTACTCGGACTTCGCCACGACCATCAGGCCGGACGTGCCCACGTCCAGACGGTGCACGATGCCCTGACGCTCGGCGGCGCCCGAGGTGGAGATCCGGTACCCGGCGGCGGCGAGCCCGCCGATCACGGTCGTCCCACTCCAGCCGGGGCTGGGGTGCGCGGCCACGCCGACCGGCTTGACGATCACGACCACGTCGTCGTCGTCGTGCACGATCTCCATGCCCTCGACCGGTTCGGCGACGATCTGCACCGGCGCGGGCGCCTGCGGCATCTCGACCTCCAGCCAGGCCCCGCCGTGCACCCGCTCGGACTTCCCGACCACCGAGCCGTCGACCGTGACCTTCCCCGCCGCGGCGAGCTCGGCGGCCTTCGTACGGGAGAAGCCGAACATGCGGGAGATGGCGGCGTCGACACGCTCGCCCTCCAAGCCGTCGGGCACGGGCAGGTTTCGGATCTCGGGAATCGTGCTCACCCGTCGAGTATGCCGGACAGGTCCGGCACTCTCGTACGAGAGTGCGCGGTCCTCAGTCCTTGTGGACGGTGCCGTCGGGGTCGAGACCCTTGAACGACAGCAGCACGATCAGGATGCCGCCGCACACGATCGCCGAGTCGGCCAGGTTGAAGACGGCGAAGTGCTTGGGCGCGATGAAGTCCACGACCGCGCCCTCGAACACGCCCGGCGAGCGGAAGATCCGGTCGGTGAGATTGCCGAGCGCACCGCCGAGCAGCAGGCCGAGCGCGATCGCCCAGGGCAGGCTGTAGAGCTTGCGGGCGAGACGGGCGATGACCACGATCACGGCCGCCGCGATCACCGTGAAGATCACGGTGAAGGCCTCGCCGAAGCCGAAGGCCGCGCCCGCGTTGCGGATCGCCTCGAACTTCAGCCAGTCCCCGATGATCTCGATCGGCGCGTGGTGCTCCAGCTTCGCGACCACGATCATCTTGCTGATCAGGTCGAGGGCGTACGCGAAGGCCGCGACGGCGAACAGCACGGCGATCCGCCGCCTGCCCCGGGGCCGCTCGGCCCCCGCGGCGGTCTCCGACGCGTCCGCGGCGTGCTCCTCGGACTGCTCCGGCCCGCCTCCCGCCGCCTCTGGGATATCCGGCGTACCGATGATGCGCTCCGCCTCTGCCACGTGAGTCCCTCAACCTAGGTACCTGACTGAGGACGAGGGTACGACACGCCCCCAGGCGGCGAGGTGATCAGTACCGGCGTTCCTGCTTCTGCTTGCACTCCACGCACAGGGTGGCCCGCGGGAAGGCCTGCATGCGGGCCTTGCCGATGGGGTTGCCGCAGTTCTCGCACAGGCCGTAGGTGCCCGCGTCGAGCCGTTGCAGGGCGCGCTCGGTCTGGATGAGCATCTCGCGCGCGTTGGCCGCGAGAGCCATCTCGTGCTCGCGCGTGATGTTCTTCGTGCCGGTGTCCGCCTGGTCGTCGCCGGCGCCGTCCCCGGAGTCCCGCATCAAGCCCACCAGGGACTGTTCGGACGAGGTGATCTCGTCGCTCAGCCGCGTCGCCTCGGACGACAGTTCTGCGCGCGCCTCCGCGACCTCTTCCGGCGTCCATGGGTCCTCGCCGGGGCGTACCGCGAGCTCGCCGGGCTTCGCCGCGACGATCCGCGCCTTGGGCAGGGCGGTCTTCGCCGCCGTGGCCGTGCCAGGAGTCTTCTTCGCAACCACCGTCGTGGCTCCCGTCTGCTCCGCGGCCTGCGCCGCGCCCGCCTTCATGACCGTGCTCTTCTTGGCCGCAGTCGTCTTGGCTGCGCTCTTCGTGGAGGTGCTTTTACCAGTGCCGCTCCTCGCGGCACCGCTCTTGCGGTCAGCGGTCTTCTTCGCCCCGGTCTCCTTCGTGGCCACCGCCTTCGTGGCCGCCACCGTTCCGCCTGCGCCCTTACCGGCCGCGGCCTTCCCGCCCGTCTTCCTCACGGCCGCCGCCTTCCCGCGGGTCTCCGTCACAGCCCCGGCCTTCGTGGCCGCCGCCTTTCCGCCCGTCTCCTGCACGGCGGCCGCCTTCCCGTCCGCCACCTTCGTGGCTTCGGCCTTCGTGGCCGCCGCCTTTCCGCCCGTCTCCTGCACGGCGGCCGCCTTCCCGTCCGCCACCTTCGTGGCTTCGGCCTGCGTGGCCGCCACCGTCTTCCCCCCGGTCTTCTTCCCGCCCGACACCTTCGTAGCCGCCGCCTTATTGGCCGCCGTCTTCTTGGCCACGGCCTTCCTCGCCACCACCCCCCTCCTGCCGTCTCTCGCCTCCTTCGCCGCCGGTCTCTCCAGCCCTTCCTCCGCGGCCTCGGACGGGGCCGCCCCGGAAGCCGCCGCCTTCTTGGCAGCGGCCGTCTTCACCGATGCCGCCTTCTTCGGCACGGCCCTCTTGCCCCCCGTACCCGCACTCGCCCCCGCCCCCGTGCCCTTCGCGGCGGTCCTCTTCGCCGCCGTACCCACCGTCTTCACGGCCTTGGCTTCCCTCCCGGCCGCGCCCCTCTGCGTGCTCTTCTTCCCACCGACGTCCTTGGCCGCACCGCCGGAGGCTCCCGTGGACCCGGACGCCGACTGCTGTACGGCGGTCTTCTTCGCCACCATGGCCGCGCCCCCTTCACATATTGTGATCTTGCACGCGAATCGTGCTGGGACGATAAATCGACTTGAGTCTCGCGGCAACGGGGCGCACCGCCCGATTCGCCCGCCTCGCGAACGCCGCGCGGCAAACCTGCATGCGTTGTGCCCAGCTCCCCGCCGGGTAATCCGCCCAGCGGGGCATCCCACTGTGCGAACACGCGCCCCTCGCCATTCGGGTCATCCCGGCCCTCACCGAGCACCCGCCGACGGCCGCCGATAAAGCGGTCGGCCGCTGTCCCCGCGGCGCCGTACACTGGGCGGAGCGAAAAGCGTGGATGGGGACGAGTAGCGACGTACGCAGCCCAGAGCGACCCGGGGACGGTGGAAGCCCGGGGGCGAGCGCGACGTGAAGATCACCCCGGAGCCGCCGGAAGAAAGCCGTAGCCGAAAGAAGGCGGCCAGTAGACCCGGCATCGCGACCCCAATGAGGGGGCTCACCGGCGCGTACGGCGCACCGGAGAGCCAAGGAGGGTGGTACCGCGGGAGCGCGCCGAAGGCGGCGCAGGGAATGACACAGCTCTCGTCCCTCCGGACGGAACGCAGCAAGTCCGCCGGAGGAAGCTCGCTGATGACAACGCCGACGTACCGCCAGGTTCCCGCCCAGGTCGACCTGCCCGCGCTCGAGCACGCCGTGCTCGACTTCTGGCGCGAGCAGAAGATCTTCGCCAAGACCCTGGAACAGTCCGAGGGCCGCCCCGAGTGGGTGTTCTACGAGGGCCCGCCCACGGCCAACGGCATGCCGGGGGCCCACCACATCGAGGCGCGCGTCTTCAAGGACGTCTTCCCCCGCTTCCGCACCATGCGCGGCTACCACGTGGCCCGCAAGGCCGGCTGGGACTGCCACGGCCTGCCGGTCGAGATCGCCGTGGAGAAGGAGCTCGGCTTCAACGGCAAGAAGGACATCGAGGCGTACGGCATCGCCGAGTTCAACGCCAAGTGCCGCGACTCCGTGACCCGCCACACCGACGCCTTCACCGAGCTCACGAACCGCATGGGCTACTGGGTCGACCTGGACGACGCGTACCGCACGATGGACCCCGAGTACGTGGACTCCGTCTGGTGGTCGCTGAAGGAGATCTTCAACAAGGGGCTGCTGGTCCAGGACTACCGCGTCGCCCCCTGGTGCCCGCGCGACGAGACGGGTCTGTCGGACCACGAGCTGGCGCAGGGCTACGAGACGATCGTCGACCCGTCGGTGTACGTCCGTTTCCCGCTCACCTCCGGTCCGCTCGCCGGCCAGGCAGCGCTCCTGGTGTGGACGACGACCCCGTGGACGCTGGTCTCCAACACCGCCGTCGCCGCGCACCCCGCCGTCAGGTACGTCGTCGCGACGAACGGCGAGGAGAGGCTCGTCGTCGCGGAGCCGCTCGTCGAGAAGGCCCTCGGCGAGGGCTGGGAGGTCACGGGCGAGACCTTCACCGGCGCCGAGATGGAGCACTGGACCTACCAACGCCCGTTCGAGCTGGTCGAGTTCCCGGAACCGGCCCACTACGTGGTCAACGCCGAGTACGTGACGACCGAGGACGGTACGGGGCTGGTCCACCAGTCCCCCGCCTTCGGCGAGGACGACCTCAAGGTCTGCCGCACGTACGGCCTCCCCGTCGTGAACCCGGTCCGCCGGGACGGCACCTTCGAGGAGGACGTCCCCCTCGTGGGCGGCGTCTTCTTCAAGAAGGCGGACGAGAAGCTCACCGAGGACCTCCACAACCGCGGTCTGCTCTTCAAGCACATCCCGTACGAGCACAGCTACCCGCACTGCTGGCGCTGCCACACCGCGCTCCTCTACTACGCGCAGCCGTCCTGGTACATCCGCACCACGGCCGTCAAGGACCGCCTCCTCCAGGAGAACGAGAAGACCAACTGGTTCCCGGACTCCGTCAAGCACGGCCGTTTCGGCGACTGGCTGAACAACAACATCGACTGGGCGCTCTCCCGCAGCCGCTACTGGGGCACCCCGCTGCCCATCTGGACTTGCGAGGACGGCCACCTCACCTGCGTCGGCTCCCGCGCCGAACTGACCGAGCTGACCGGCACCGACCAGTCGGAGCTCGACCCGCACCGCCCGTTCATCGACGACGTCACCTTCGCCTGCCCGACGTGCCGGAAGACGGCCACGCGCGTACCGGAGGTCATCGACGCCTGGTACGACTCGGGTTCGATGCCGTTCGCGCAGTGGGGCTACCCGCACAAGAACAAGGAGCTCTTCGAGAGCCGCTACCCGGCGCAGTTCATCTCGGAGGCCATCGACCAGACACGCGGGTGGTTCTACACCCTCATGGCCGTCGGCACGCTCGTCTTCGACAAGTCGTCGTACGAGAACGTCGTCTGCCTCGGTCACATCCTCGCCGAGGACGGCCGCAAGATGTCCAAGCACCTGGGCAACATCCTGCAGCCGATCCCGCTGATGGAACAGCACGGAGCGGACGCGGTCCGCTGGTTCATGGCGGCCGGCGGCTCCCCGTGGGCGGCCCGCCGCGTCGGCCACGGCACCATCCAGGAGGTCGTCCGCAAGACGCTCCTCACGTACTGGAACACGGTCGCCTTCCAGGCCCTGTACGCCCGCACGTCCGACTGGGCACCCGGCGAGGCCGATCCGGCCCCGGCGGACCGGCCGGTCCTCGACCGCTGGCTCCTGTCCGAACTCCACGCGCTCACCGACCAGGTGACGCAGGCCCTGGAGTCGTACGACACCCAGCGCGCCGGAAAGCTGCTCTCGGCGTTCGTCGACGACCTGTCCAACTGGTACGTACGCCGTTCCCGTCGCCGCTTCTGGCAGGGCGACAAGGCGGCGCTGCGCACCCTGCACGAGGTCGTCGAGACGGTCACCAAGCTGCTGGCCCCGCTGACCCCGTTCATCACCGAGCGGGTCTGGCAGGACCTGGTGGTGCCGGTCAGCCCCGACGCCCCCGAGTCGGTGCACCTGGCGTCCTGGCCGCAGGCGGACCTGTCCGCCATCGACCCGGAACTGTCGAAGCAGATGGTCCTGGTACGACGACTGGTGGAGCTGGGCCGTGCCACGCGCGCGGAGTCGGGTGTGAAGACACGTCAGCCGCTGCGGCGCGCGCTGATCGCGGCGACGGGCTTCGGCTCCCTCGACGCCGAGCTGCACGCGCAGATCACGGAGGAGCTGAACGTCGAGTCACTGGCGTCGCTGTCCGAGGTGGGCGGTTCGCTGGTCGACACGACGGCGAAGGCCAACTTCCGTGCGCTGGGCAAGCGGTTCGGCAAGCGGGTCCAGGACGTGGCGAAGGCCGTCGCGAACGCGGACGCCGCCGCCCTGTCCCTGGCCCTGCGCGAGGGCACGGCATCGGTGGAGGTCGACGGCGAGACGGTCACGCTCGCCCCTGACGAGGTCATCATCACGGAGACCCCGCGCGAGGGCTGGTCGGTGGCGTCCGACTCGGGCGCGACGGTCGCCCTCGACCTGGAGATCACGGAGCAGCTGCGTCAGGCGGGCCTGGCCCGGGACGCGATCCGCCTGATCCAGGAGGCCCGCAAGAACAGCGGCCTCGACGTGGCCGACCGCATCGCGCTGCGCTGGACGTCCACGGACCCGGCCGTCGTCGCGGCCCTGTCCGAGCACTCCGGCCTCATCGCCGACGAGGTCCTCGCGAGTGACTTCGCCCAGGGTGAGACGGACGACACCTACGGATCCCCGTTCACGGACGAGGGTCTGTCCCTGACGTTCCGCCTGCGCAAGGCGTAACCCGGGGCACACCGACACACGAAGGCCCGGGCGGTCCAAGAAGATCTTGGCGCACCCGGGCCTTCGGCGTTGCGTACGCAGGACACCTGCACCGGCACCCGAACACGCACGGCAAAGCCCGGGACGCGCACGGCAAAAGGGCGGGGCCCCGGATGAAAATCCGGGGCCCCGCCCTGAACGCTGCCGACGCCTACGGCGTACTCATAACCGTCAGTTGTCGTCCTCGTCGATGAGGAAGCCGCGCATCGGCGAGGGAGCCTGGCCCATCGGCGACGGGCCCTGCGGCCGTACCGGCGCCATCGGCTGGGTCATCGCCGGGGACATCTGCTGCTGGCCGCCGTAGGACGGACCGGCAGGAGACGGGCCGCCGCCCATGCCCTGGTTGCCGCCGCCGTACGACGGGGCACTGGCGCCTGCCGGAGCCATGGAAGGCGCCGGGGACGGCGGCAGCGACGCGGCCGCCGGAGCGCGCGGCGGTGCCAGCGAGTCGTCCGCCTGGGTCTCCAACTGACGCAGCTGCGACTCCAGGTAGGACTTCAGACGCGTGCGGTACTCGCGCTCGAAGCCACGCAGGTCCTCGACCTTGCGCTCCAGCGTGGCGCGGGCGGACTCCAGGGAGCCCATCGCGACACGGTGCTTCTCCTGCGCGTCCCGCTCCAGGGCGTCGGCCTTGGCACGGGCGTCACGCTCAAGACCCTCGGCACGCGAACGCGCCTCACCGACGATCTTGTTGGCCTCGGAACGTGCCTCGGCGATCGCCTGGTCGGCGGTCTGCTGAGCCAGCGAGAGGACGCGGGCGGCGCTGTCGCCACCGGGGCCCTGACCGGGACCGCCCATGGGACCGCCCATCGGGCCACCCATCTGCTGGTGCATGGGGGGCTGGCCACCCATCGGGCCCTGACCCATCGGACCCTGGCCCATCTGACCGGGACCCTGCGGGCCGCCCTGGCCACCACCGGGACCGGCAGGCAGCTGCGGTGCACCGCTCGGCAGCTGGGGCGGGCCACCCATGGGGCCACCCATCTGCTGCTGCGGCGGGCCAGATATTCCGGCCGGCACCGGAGAGCCGGGACCTCGCATGCCCTGCTGCGGCATACCCTGCTGAGGCATGCCTTGCTGCGGCATTCCCTGCTGAGGCATACCCTGCTGCTGCATGCCTCCCTGTTGCTGCATGCCGCCCTGCTGCTGGTCCTGTTGCTGCTCCGGGGGCTTGCGCATGTTCTGCTGATTCTGGGCAGCAGCGCGCGTGGCCGCCGCCAGCTTGGCGCGCAGGTCCTCGTTCTCGCGGAGCAGGCGAGTCAGTTCGGCTTCGACCTCGTCGAGGAAGGCATCGACCTCGTCCTCGTCATAGCCTTCTCGGAGGCGGACGGTCGTGAACTGCTTGTTCCGCACGTCCTCGGGGGTCAACGGCATCTCTTCACCTCAACGTAGTCGTCGGCATTCGGCAAGACCGTATCGTTCACAGCCGGCTCACGACGGAGATCAGGATGTAGACGATGATCATCAGTACGAAGAAGGACAGGTCGAGCGCCACGCCCCCGAGACGCAGCGGCGGAATGAACCGCCGCAGAAGCTTGAGCGGTGGATCAGTGACAGTGTAGGTGGCCTCCAGAACGACCACCATCGCCTTGCCGGGTTGCCACGAGCGGGCGAACTGGAAGACGTAGTCCATGACCAACCGGAAGATCAGCACGATGAGGAAGCACATCAGCGCGATGTAGATGACATCCAGAACCACGCTCATTGCCTGCGCTTCCCTCTCCCCTGATCCGTACTGCTGGGTCCTACTTGTACTGCCGTTTCCGGTCCTGCGTCTCAGCTCTGGTTGAAGAACCCGCCCTCTGCGATGCGGGCCTTGTCCTCCGCCGTGACATCGACGTTAGCAGGCGACAACAGGAACACCTTCTGCGTCACCCGCTCGATGCTGCCGTGAAGACCAAACACCAAACCGGCCGCAAAGTCGACAAGTCGCTTCGCGTCTGTGTCATCCATCTCAGTCAGATTCATGATCACCGGGGTGCCCTCACGGAAGTGTTCCCCGATGGTACGGGCCTCGTTGTAGGTCCGGGGGTGAAGTGTCGTGATCCGGTAAGGCTCTCGTTCCGACACGACCTTGGGCATGATCACCGGTGCGTTCTTCTCCAGGCTTGCGCGTTCTTGTGTGATGGATGCCACGGGCGCGATGCGCGCCGGGCGCCCGGATTCCGCGCCTAGCGAAGCGGATCGGGGCAGCGGGTCGCGTGACACCGGAGGTTGCACCACTCGTACCGGTTCGTCCCTTTCAGGCTGATGTGCCTGGTGGGACTGGTGCGAGCTGTGCGGCTGGTGCGACAGCTCATGCCGTCGCCGGTCGCGCTCGGGCTCCGGATCCAGCTCGGGTTCGAAGTCGTCGTCGGGATCAAAACCGCGGCCGTCGTACCCATCGTCCTCCACGAGGCCGAGGTAGACCGCCATCTTGCGCATCGCGCCGGCCATTCTCTGAGTCCTCCGCTCTGTGGTGGATCGGCTGACGACTGCCAAGTGCCCGCGATCCACGAGGTCGTTATGCCCGCTATGCTGCGGTAATGACCATATTTTCTGCTGTGGTCCGACTTCCTGGCGACGTTACCCGAGCCTGGGGCGTACTCCGAGTACCGCCGTACCGACGCGTACATGTGTCGCTCCGGCCGCCACGGCTTGTTCGAGGTCCGCACTCATCCCTGCGGAGACCATGTTCGCAGCCGGATGCGCTCGGCGCAGGTCCGTCGACAAATCCATCAGCCGCTCGAACGCCGCCTGTTCGCGCCCCGCGTACTCCCCGGTGAGCGGAGCGACGGTCATCAGCCCGTCGAGCCGCAGCCCCGGGGCGTCGGCGACGAGGTCGGCCAACTCCGCGATCCCGCCAGGCCCTACGCCACCCCGCTCCCCTCTCCCGCTCGCTCCCGCGTCGAGCGCCACCTGGATCAGGCAGCCCACTTCGCGCCCGACCCGCACGGCCTCCTTCGACAGGGCAGTCACCAGCTTGGAACGATCGACGGACTGCACAAGATCCGCGTAACCGACCACGGATCGCACTTTATTGGTCTGCAACTGACCGACGAAGTGCCAGACAAGGGGCAAGTCGGCACATTCCGCGGCCTTCGGTGCCGCATCCTGGTCGCGGTTCTCGGCGACATGACGCACGCCGAGTTCCGCCAGCATCCGCACATCCCTCGCGGGGTGGGTCTTGGTGACCACGATCAGCGTGACGTCCCCGCGCTCCCGCCCGGCGGCCGCACACGCGGCGGCGATGCGCTCCTCCACCTTCGCCAGGTTTCCGGCGAGTTCGTCCTTACGGTCCGTCATGCCCCTCAGTCCAGCCACACATATCCCGCGAGTCGCCCCGTGGTGCGATCGCGGCGGTACGAGAAGTGGTCCCCCGACTCCAGCGTGCACACCGGCGACTGCTCCCGGTCGTGCACCCCGAGCCGCTCGAGCTGCGCGTGCACGCCGGCGGTCACGTCGACCGCGGGAGTGCCCCAGCTCGTCTCGGCGTGCGCCGCCGGTTCGACGGCGGCCACCTCGGCGCGCATGGCGTCCGGCACTTCGTAGCACCGGCCGCAGACGGCGGGTCCGGTGCGGGCGACGATCCGGGACGGTTCGGCACCGAGTTTCGTCATGGCCCGTACGGCGGCGGGGACGACCCCGGCGATCATGCCGGGCCGGCCCGCGTGGGCCGCGGCGGCGACCTTGGCGACCGGGTCGGCGAGCAGCACGGGAGTGCAGTCGGCCGTGAGGACGGCGAGGACCAGTCCGCGCCGGGCGGTGACGACCGCGTCGACCGAGGGGATCGGCTCGGCGGAACCCCAGGGCCGGTCCACCACCGCCACGTCGGCCCCGTGCACCTGGTTCATCCAGACCACCTGGGCGGCGTCGAGCCCCAGGGACTTGGCGGCCAGTTCACGGTTGGCGCGTACGGCTTCGGGGTCGTCGCCGACCGCTCCGCCGAGGTTGAGCTCCTCGTACGGAACGGCGCTCACCCCGCCCCACCTGTCGGTGAAGGCGAAGTGCGCGCCGTTCACAGTGCTCGTTCCGGAGCGCTGATCTATCACTTCAGGAAGTCCGGCACGTCCAGTTCCTCGGCCGCGCTGTCCGAGTAGGACCGCGACGGCGGGACCGGCGGGGAGACCGGAAGGTCGGCCACCGGCTCGGGAGCCTGCTCCGACTCCTCCTTGGGCGTCACGCTGCCGAGCGAGCCGAAGGACGGGCGGCTCTCGGTCTGCCGTACCGGGGTGGGCTCCTCACGGCGGCCCGAGGACGAGGACGACGAGGCCGAACCGAGGACGTTGTCCCGGCGGGCCGGCGGCTGGCCGCCGTCGAAGCCTGCCGCGATCACGGTGACCCGGACTTCGTCACCGAGGGCGTCGTCGATGACCGCGCCGAAGATGATGTTGGCCTCGGGGTGGGCGGCCTCGCTCACCAGCTGGGCGGCCTCGTTGATCTCGAACAGGCCGAGGTCGGAACCGCCGGAGATGGAGAGAAGGACACCTCGGGCGCCGTCGATGGACGCCTCAAGGAGCGGCGAGGAGATCGCCATCTCGGCCGCGGCCACCGCGCGGTCGTCGCCGCGGGCCGAACCGATGCCCATCAGGGCCGAGCCGGCCTCGGACATGACCGACTTGACGTCGGCGAAGTCGAGGTTGATCAGACCGGGGGTGGTGATGAGGTCGGTAATGCCCTGGACACCGGAGAGCAGGACCTGGTCCGCCGACTTGAAGGCGTCGAGGACCGAGACCTGGCGGTCCGAGATGGACAGCAGCCGGTCGTTCGGGATGACGATGAGGGTGTCGACCTCTTCGCGGAGTTCGGCGATGCCGTCCTCGGCCTGGTTGGCGCGGCGCCGTCCCTCGAAGGTGAACGGGCGCGTGACCACGCCGATGGTGAGGGCGCCCAGGGTGCGTGCGATGTTGGCCACGACGGGGGCGCCGCCGGTGCCGGTGCCGCCGCCTTCACCGGCCGTCACGAAGACCATGTCGGCCCCCTTGAGGACCTCCTCGATCTCCTCGCGGTGGTCCTCGGCGGCCTTGCGGCCCACGGCCGGGTTGGCTCCGGCGCCGAGTCCGCGGGTGAGTTCGCGGCCGACGTCGAGTTTGACGTCGGCGTCGCTCATCAACAGCGCCTGCGCGTCGGTGTTGATGGCGATGAACTCGACGCCCTTGAGACCGACCTCGATCATCCGGTTGATGGCATTGACACCACCGCCGCCGACACCGATGACTTTGATGACTGCGAGGTAGTTCTGCGGTGCTGCCACGTCGAAGGCCTCTCGCCTCGAGTTACGTGTCGCCGCCTCGCGGCGTTGCCGCGGTCCGACGACTGATGCCGATTGGGACGGTCCGTATCGCCGACCCGAACCCTAACGTTGAAGTTTAGGGTTACCAGTGTGTCTGTTCCCTGGAGTCTTCTGAACAGGACACTAAGTCGACAAGTGGCGCACGTTCAACGAACACGCCGAACCTCCCGTTTTTCTTTTCACCCTATGTGATCAGCCATAGCGCTGCCCAACCAGGGTGCTGGCCTGCGCGGATGTGCGTCAACTCCCCGATGACGCGGGCGCCGTGGGAACGCTGACGTCGAAGTACCGCGCTTCGGGAGAGGCTTTCATGAGAGCCGTGAGCGTACGGGCCTTCGCGGCCCCCTTCTCGCCGCTCCCCCAGGCGACGGTCCGCCCGTCGCTCAACTCCAGTGAGATGTCGTCGTACGAACGCACCTTGACGGCCTGGGTCCGATGCGCGACGGCGGCCGGAAGGGCACGGGCGACGCGGACCGCCTCCCGCACCAATCGGCCCTCGCCGAACCGGCGCAGGCTCGCGGCGCGCGAGCCCGGCTGAGACAGCGTCAATTCCAGAGCGGGCACGCCTTTCGGAGCCTCGGAAACCGTGGCGAATCGGACACCTTCATCGTCCACTTCGACAAAGTTTCCGCCCTTTTGGACAAGCAGAACCGGAGTACGCTCAGTCACTTTCAGCCCGATTCCGTGGGGCCAGGAACGCGCTACGTCAACCACGTCAATTCGGGGCAATTTCCGGCGCAGTCGTGCCTCAATCGCGTCGGTGTCGATGGAAATCAGCGGCGATCCGACCGGCACATCGGCGGCCTCGCGGACCTGCGCGGGCGTCAGAACCCTGGTCCCGGAGACCGATACCTGCTCCACGCGCAGCCAGTTCGAGCCGTACAGGACCCAGACGGATCCGGCTCCGACGAGCACCAGCGCGACCGCGAGAATGATGATCGTACGAAGGCGGGGGGTGGTGATCCTCCGGACAGGCGGCGGGCCGGACGACTCCTGCTGGCGTTCTCCGCGCTCGGCGGTCGTCGATCCGGCCACGCTTCCTGCCTTCCGGTCATACGGGCCTCGGTGCGGTCCTATCGGCGTGCACGGTTGGCGGCGATCGCCTCGTACACCATGGCGACGAGCAGGTCGTCGGCGTCCCGGCGGCCGAACTCGCCCGCCGAACGGGACATCTGGTACAGCCGGTGCGGATCGGCGAGCACGGGCAGTACGTTCTGCTGCACCCACTCGGGCGTCAGGTCCGCGTCGTCGACCAGGAGTCCGCCGCCGGCCTTGACCACCGGCTGGGCGTTCAGCCGCTGTTCGCCGTTGCCGATGGGCAGCGGGACATAGGCGGCCGGCAGTCCGACGGCGGAGAGTTCGGCGACGGTCATCGCGCCCGCGCGGCAGAGCATCATGTCGGCCGCGGCGTACGCGAGGTCCATCCGGTCCACGTACGGTACCGGGATGTACGGGGGCATCCCCGGCATCTGGTGCACCTGCGGCAGTTCGTTCTTCGGGCCGACCGCGTGCAGGACCTGGATCCCGGCCTGCTGGAGGTACGGCGCGACCTGCTGGACCACCTCGTTGAGCCGGCGCGCGCCCTGCGAGCCGCCGGAGACCAGCAGCGTCGGCAGGTTCGGGTCGAGCCCGAAGGCCGCGCGGGCCTCGGGACGCATGGCCGCCCGGTCGAGGGTGGCGATGGAGCGGCGCAGCGGGATGCCGATGTAGCGGGCGTCGCGCAGCTTGCTGTCCGGGGTGGAGACGGCGACCTTGGCGGCGTACCGGGAGCCGATCTTGTTGGCGAGGCCGGGACGGGCGTTGGCCTCGTGGATGATGATCGGCACCCCGAGGCGCTTGGCGGCGAGATAGCCGGGCAGGGCCACGTACCCGCCGAAGCCGACGACGGCGTCCGCCTTGGTGCGCTCCAGGATCTGCTCGGCGGCCTTGATCGTGCCGCGCAGCCGGCCCGGGACGGTGATCAGTTCGGGGGTCGGCTTGCGTGGCAGGGGTACCGCGGGGATCAGCGCGAGGTCATAGCCCCGCTCCGGTACGAGCCGGGTCTCCAGGCCGCGCTCCGTGCCCAGGGCCGTGATTCCCACGGTCGGGTCCTGCCTGCGCAGGGCGTCCGCGAGGGCGAGCGCGGGCTCGATGTGGCCGGCGGTCCCCCCACCGGCGAGTACGACATGCACCGAAATTCACCGCTCTCCGGACGAACGCGCCGCCTTGGCACGCCGTCTCATCGTGTTCCATCTCCGAGGCCCCCGCACAGGGCCTCCCGCCCGCTTTCTACCAAAGCGGGGTTGCCGCATCGAAAGCGCCATCCGCGCAGCG
This sequence comes from Streptomyces sp. Q2, assembly GCF_056820935.1. Taxonomy (NCBI): domain Bacteria; kingdom Bacillati; phylum Actinomycetota; class Actinomycetes; order Kitasatosporales; family Streptomycetaceae; genus Streptomyces; species Streptomyces sp. Q2. The sequence continues at coordinate 59,131 of NZ_JBXEJE010000052.1, forward strand.
GGATCCTCACGCGCGAAGGCGATCAGCAACCCGATGGCGAACATGGTCGGCAGCAGGGCGGACCCTCCGTAGGAGAACAGCGGAAGGGGGACACCGGCGATGGGCAGCAGGCCGAGCACCGCACCCATGTTGATCACCGCCTGTGCGGTGATCCAGGTGGTCACACCTCCCGCGGCATACCTCACGAAGGGGTCCTCCGTGCGTCCGGCCACGCGGATACCCGCATAGCCTAGGGCCGCGAAGAGGGCGAGCACGGACAGCGTCCCCGCCAGGCCCAGTTCCTCACCGGTGACGGCGAAGATGAAGTCCGTGTGCGCTTCCGGGAGTTGGCCCCATTTTTCCACACTCGCGCCGAGCCCGGAACCGAAGAGTCCGCCGGAGGCGAGGGCGTAGATGCCGTGCACGGCCTGCCAGCAGTCGGCCACTCCGGACTTCGGCTCGGTGGCGCCGATGCACTGCAGCCGGGCCATGCGGTTGGGGCTGGTCTTGATGAGGATCACACCGAGCGTGGCGGCGATCGACAGCACCCCGACGAACAGCCGGGTCGGCGCGCCCGCCAGCCAGAGCAGGCCGAAGAGGATCGCGGTGAGGATGATCGCCGTACCCATGTCGCCGCCGAGCATGATCAGCCCGAGCAGCATGAAGGCGACCGGCACGAGCGGTACGAGCATGTGCTTCCACTGGGTCAGCAGCTTCTTGTCCTGCTTGCGGGCGAGCAGGTCGGCGCCCCACAGCACGAGGGCGAGCTTGCCGAACTCACTGGGCTGGATCTGGAACGAGCCGCCCAGGGAGATCCAGTTCTGGTTGCCGTTGACCGACATCCCTATCCCCGGGATCTGCACGAGGGCCATCAGGAAGACGGCGCCCGCGAGGATCGGGTAGGCGAGCGCCCGGTGCAGCTTCACCGGCATGCGGGAGGCGACCAGCATCAGCACCCCGCCGATGACGGCCGCGAGGAGCTGCTTGCGGAAGAAGTAAGAGCCCGGCAGGGACATCTGCAGGGCGGTGATCTGGGAGGCCGAGTAGACCATCACCAGTCCGAGGACGGTGATCAGCAGACTGCCGCCGAGGATCAGGTAGTACGCGGTCAGCGGCCGGTCCCAGGCGCGGCGGGCGCGCAGGTACAGGCCGAGGATCGGGTTCTCGCGCGATGCCCGGGGGGTGGCGGGACGTCTGACGGGCCGCTGCACGGGCGGCCTCCCGGTACGGCTACCGGGCATCGCAGACCTCACAGTACGTCGACGGTCCCACGCGTCCCTCCCAAGGTCCGCCCGGCAGGCGGCCGGGTCAGGCGCCGAGTTCGCGAACCGCCTCCGCGAACGCGTCACCGCGCTGGTTGTAGTTGGTGAACATGTCCATGGAGGCACAGGCCGGGGCCAGCAGGACCGTGTCGCCCGCGGCGGCGAGCCGCTTCGCTTCCTGGACTGCCTGGAGCATCGCCCCAGTGTCGGTCCGGTCGAGGTCGACGACGGGTACTTCCGGGGCGTGTCGCGCCAGGGCTTCGCGGATCAGGGCCCGGTCCGCGCCGATGAGGACGGCACCTCGCAGCCGCTTCGCCGCCCCCGTCACCAACTCGTCGAAGGTCGCGCCCTTGGCGAGACCGCCCGCGATCCACACGATCGACTCGTAGGCCGCCAACGAGGCTTCCGCGGCGTGGGTGTTGGTGGCCTTGGAGTCGTCGACGTACGCGACGCCGTCGATGTCGGCCACGTGCGCGATGCGGTGGGCGTCCGGCGTGAAGGCCCTCAGGCCGTCCCGTACGGCCGTCGCGGGCACTCCGAAGGCCCGTGCGAGGGCGGCCGCCGCAAGGGCGTTGGCGATGTTGTGGGGGGCGGGCGGGTTGACGTCGGAGACCTCCGCCAGCTCCTGGGCGTTCTTGTGCCGGTCCTCCACGAAGGCGCGGTCGACCAGGATGCCGTCCACCACGCCGAGTTGGGAGGGCGCTGGCGCGCCGAGGGTGAAGCCGATGGCCCGGCAGCCCTCCTCGACGTCCGCCTCGCGGACCAGGTCCTCGGTGGCCGGGTCGGCGAGGTTGTAGACGCAGGCGACGCGATTGCCCTCGTAGATGCGGCCCTTGTCGGCGGCGTACGCCGCCATGGAGCCGTGCCAGTCGAGGTGGTCGGGCGCCAGGTTCAGGACGGCGGCGGAGTGGGCACGCAGCGAGGGCGCCCAGTGGAGCTGGTAGCTCGACAGCTCCACCGCGAGCACGTCGTACTGCTCCTCGCCGAGGACCGCGTCGAGGAGCGAGACGCCGATGTTGCCGACCGCCGCCGTGCGCAGGCCCGCCGCCTTCAGGATGGAGGCGAGCATCTGGACGGTCGTGGTCTTGCCGTTGGTGCCGGTGACGGCGAGCCAGGGCGCGGCGTCGGGTCCGCGCAGCCGCCAGGCGAGTTCGACGTCGCCCCAGACCGGCACGCCGGCCACGCGTGCCGCCGCGAACAGTGGCTTGTCCGGCTTCCAGCCGGGGGCGGTGACGATGAGTTCGGTGCCCTCCGGCAGGGTCGCGCCGTCACCGAGGCGCACGGTGATGCCGAGGGCCTCCAGTTCGGCCGCCTGGGCACGGGCCGGCTCGTCGTCGCCGTCGTTGACGACCGTGACGAGAGCGCCGCGTTCGTGCAGCACCTTGGCGGCCGGGATGCCGGAGACGCCGAGCCCGGCGACAGTGACGCGCTTGCCCTGCCAGTCGGTCACTTGTCCGCCGCCCATCCCGCGTAGAACAGGCCCAGGCCGACGATCACACAGATGCCCTGGATGATCCAGAAGCGGACCACCACAAGGACTTCGGACCACCCCTTGAGTTCGAAGTGGTGCTGGAGTGGCGCCATGCGGAAGACGCGCTTGCCGGTCATGCGGAAGGAGCCGACCTGGATGACGACCGACATGGTGATGAGGACGAACAGGCCGCCGAGGAGGGCGATCAGCAGCTCGGTGCGCGAGCAGATCGCGAGACCGGCGAGTACACCGCCGAGGGCCAGCGAACCGGTGTCGCCCATGAAGATCTTGGCGGGTGAGGTGTTCCACCACAGGAAGCCGAGGCAGGCGCCCATCAGCGCGGAGGCGATGACCGCGAGGTCGAGCGGATCGCGCACCTCGTAACAGGCGCCCGGATTGGTCAGGCTCTCGCCGTTGGCGCAGGACTCCTGGAACTGCCAGACACCGATGAAGGTGTAGGCGCCGAAGACGAGGACGGAGGCGCCGGTGGCCAAACCGTCCAGACCGTCCGTCAGGTTCACGCCGTTCGACATCGCGAGGATCATGAACAGCGCCCAGACGACGAACAGCACCGGGCCGATCGTCCAGCCGAAGTCCGTGATGAACGACAGCTTCGTGGAGGCCGGGGTGTTGCCGCGGACGTCCGCGAACTGCAGCGAGAGCACCGCGAAGCTGATGCCGACGATCAGCTGGCCGGCCATCTTGGCCTTGGCCCGCAGGCCCAGCGAACGCCGCTTGACGATCTTGATGTAATCGTCGAGGAAGCCGACCAGACCCATGCCGACCATCAGGCCGAGCACCAGCAGACCGGAGTAGGTCGGGGTGTAGCCGGTGATGACCTTCGACAGGAAGTAGGCGGCGACCGTCGCGAAGATGAAGGCGATGCCGCCCATGGTCGGCGTACCGCGCTTGCTGCCGTGCGTGCGCGGGCCGTCGTCGCGGATGTACTGGCCGTAGCCCTTGCGGGCGAGCAGCTTGATCAGCAGCGGGGTGCCGACCAGGGTCAGGAAGAGGCCAATGACTCCTGCGAACAGGATCTGCTTCATCATCGGGCTGCGACCTCACCCTCGGCACCGGTTGCCAGCAGCGCCTCGGCGATGCTCTCCAGGCCGACCGAACGGGACGCCTTCACGAGGACGACGTCTCCCGGGCGCAACTCGCTGCGCAACAGGTCGATCGCCGCCTGTGCGTCGGACACGTGCACCGACTCCTCACCCCACGAACCCTCGTTATATGCGCCCAGTTGCAGCCAGGACGCTTCCCTGCCCCCGACCGCGACGAGCTTGCCGACATTGAGCCGGACGGCGAGCCGTCCGACCGCGTCGTGCTCGGCGAGCGCCTCGTCCCCGAGCTCGGCCATCTTGCCGAGCACCGCCCAGGTCCGCCGCCCCCTGCCCATGGCCACGAGCGCGCGCAGGGCGGCTCGCATGGACTCGGGGTTCGCGTTGTAGGCGTCGTTGACGACCGTCACGCCGTCCGGGCGCTCGGTGACCTCCATACGCCAGCGGGAGAGGGAGCCCGCCTCGGAGAGCGCGGTGGCGATCTCTTCCGCGGACATGCCCAGCTCGTGGGCGACGGCGGCCGCGGCGAGCGCGTTCGACACGTGGTGCTCACCGTACAGGCGCATGGTCACTTCACTTGCACCGGAGGGTGTGTGAAGCAGGAAGGCGGGCTGTCCGCTGTCCGTGAGTCTCACGTTCTCGGCGCGTACGTCCGCTTCGCCGGACTCTCCGAAAAGGATCACCTTCGCCTTCGTACGGGACGCCATGGCCCGTACGAGCGGATCGTCCGCGTTGAGGATCGCGGCACCGCCCTCGTCCTCCGGGGGAAGGGCCTCCACGAGCTCGCCCTTGGCCTGCGCGATCTGCTCCCGGCCGCCGAACTCGCCGATGTGGGCGGTCCCGACGTTGAGGACGAGGCCGATCTTCGGCGGCGTCAGATCGGCGAGGTAGCGGATGTGGCCGATGCCGCGGGCGCCCATCTCCAGGACGAGGAACCGCGTCTCCTCGGTGGCGCTGAGCGCGGTCAGCGGCAGCCCGATCTCGTTGTTGAGCGAGCCGGGCGTGAAGACGGTCGGCGCCTTGTGCCGGAGCACCTGGGCGATCAGGTCCTTGGTGCTCGTCTTGCCGGCGGATCCGGTGAGGGCGACGAGGGTCGCGCCGAGCCGTCGTACGACATGACGCGCGAGGGCGCCGAGAGCCGTCTGGACGTCCTCGACGACGATCGCGGGCACGCCGACGGGGCGCGACGCCAGTACGGCGACCGCGCCCGCTTCGACGACCGCCTGTGCGAAGTCGTGGCCGTCCACGCGCTCGCCGACGAAGGCGACGAAGAGGGTGCCGGGCCCCGCCTCGCGGGAGTCCCGGACGACCGGTCCGGTGACCTGCACGGACGGATCCGGTATGTCGTGCGTCTGCCCGCCGACGACTGAGGCGATCTCGGCGAGAGAGAGGGCGATCACAAGTTCATCCCTGGGTCTTCTGGATAGCTTCGCGAAGCACCTGGCGGTCGTCGAAGGGACGGACCACCCCGGCGATGTCCTGGCCCTGCTCGTGGCCCTTGCCCGCGACCAGCACCGTGTCGCCGGGCCGTGCGCGGGACACGGCGGCGGCGATCGCGGCGGCCCGGTCCTCGAAGACCTGGACCTCGCCGCGCTCGTGTGCCGGTACGGACGCCGCGCCCTGGAGCATGGTTGCGAGGATCGCGAGGGGATCCTCGGAACGGGGGTTGTCGGAGGTCAGTACGGCGGTGTCGGCGAGCCGGGCCGCGGCGGCGCCCATCGGCATCCGCTTGGTCTTGTCCCGGTCGCCGCCGCAGCCGAGCACGATGTGCAGCCGGCCCTCGGTGACCTTGCGCAGCGCGCGCAGCACCGATTCCACGGCGTCCGTCTTGTGGGCGTAGTCGACGACCGCGAGGTAGGCCTGCCCGGCGTCCACCCGCTCCAGTCGGCCCGGCACACCGGGCACGGCGGCGATGCCGTCGGCCGCGGTCTGCGGGTCGAGGCCGGCGGCGGCGAGGGCGGCGATCGCGGCGAGGGTGTTCGCCACGTTGAAGGTTCCGGCGAGCGGCGACCTGGCCGTGATCCGCTCCCGCTCGGGGCCGATCACGGTGAACGTCGAGTCCATGGGCCCGACTTGGACGTCCTCGGCGCGCCAGTCGGCGTCCGGGTGGCCCTCGGCGGAGAAGGTGATGACCGGGACGGTGGCCTCCTTGGCCAGCCTGCGCCCGTACTCGTCGTCGAGGTTGACGACGCCGAGCCTGCTGCGTTTCGGCGTGAACAGCCGGGCCTTGGCCTGGAAGTAGTCCTCCATGTCGGAGTGGAACTCCATGTGTTCCGGGCTCAGGTTGGTGAAGACGGCGATGTCGAAGACGCAGCCGTCGACCCGGCCGAGGACCAGGGCGTGGCTGGAGACCTCCATGGCGACCGCCTCGACCCCGCGCTCACGCATGACGGCGAACAGGGCCTGGAGGTCGGTGGCTTCGGGGGTGGTGCGTTCGGACTTGATGCGCTCGTCGCCGATGCGCATCTCCACCGTGCCGATGAGGCCGGTGGACTTGGACGTCTTCAGGCCGCCCTCGACGAGGTAGGCGGTGGTGGTCTTGCCGGACGTGCCGGTGATGCCGATCTGGAGCAGGGCGGGGCCCGGGTGGCCGTAGATCGTGGCGGCCAGTTCGCCCATCTCCGCGCGCGGGTCGTCGACGACCAGCATCGGGAGCCCGGTGGCGGCGGCCCGCTCGGCGCCCGTCGGGTCGGTCAGCACGGCGACCGCGCCGAGGCCCGCGGCCTGGGTGACGAAGTCGGCGCCGTGCAGGCGGGCGCCCGGGAGGGCGGCGTACAGGTCGCCGGGGCGGACGGCACGGGAGTCGTGGGTGATGCCCGAGACTCCGGCCGCGCTCTTCGGGGCCTCCGGCTGCACGACACCCAGCTGATCGGCGAGCTCCGCGAGGGGTGTGGCGGAGATCCGGACCGGCCTGGGCGGACCCGGATATGTCACGGGTGCGCCCTTCTGGGTGGTTTGGGACTGATCGGCGTGTGGCACGGCGGTGAGCGTACCGGGCGCACCCGCTTCGGAGCGAAGTGAGGGCACTGGCGTGCCCTGGTTGCTGGAATCGGGGGTGATCGTTGTCACGAGCTGGTTCCTGGGGGTTCCGTGCTGAACAGAGATGATCAGGGTGTGAAGGCGACCGGAAGTTTCGCGGCCTTGGCCCCGGTGGGCGGTACCTGGAGGGTCTTGAGGGCGAACTCCATCACCTGCTTGTAGACGGGGCCGCAGATCTGGCCGCCGAAGTAGCTGCCCTCGGTGGCGTTCTGGATCGCGCAGTAGACGGTGACGCGAGGCTTGTCGGCGGGGGCGAATCCGGCGAAGGACGAGGTGTAGCCCTTGTACTTGCCGGTGGCCGGATCCACACGGTTGGCCGTACCCGTCTTGCCCGCGACCCGGTAGCCGGGGATGCGTGCCTTCGTACCGGTGCCCTCCACGTCGTCCACGACGGACTCCAGCATCCGGGCGAGGGTCGTGGCCGTCCTGGCGCTGACGACCCTTGTCTTCTTCGGCTGAGCGGCCGGGGTGAAGCGTCCGTCGGGTCCCTTCGTGCCGCGCACGAGCGTGGGCTCGACGCGGACACCGCCGTTGGCGATGGTCGAGTAGACCGACGCCGCCTGCATCGCGTTGAGGGACACGCCCTGGCCGAAAGGAATCGTGTACTGCTGCGAGGTCGACCACTTGTCGGGCCCGGCGAGGATGCCGGGCGTCTCGCCCGGGAAGCCGAGCCCGGTGTAGCTGCCCAGGCCGAACTTGCGCAGGTACGAGTAGAGGACCTGGTTGGCCTGCGCCTGCGTGGTGCCGAGTTGCCCGGTGGCCAGGATCGTGCCGATGTTGCTGGACTTGGCGAGCACGCCGTTGAGCGTGAGGTACCAGGTCGGGTGGTCGATGTCGTCCTTGAAGAGCCGGTCGCCGCGGTGCAGGCGGTTGGGCACCACGACATGGGTGTCGGGGGTGGCGACCTTCTCCTCCAGTACGGCGGCCATCGACATGACCTTCGCGGTGGAGCCGGGCTCGTACGCGTCCTGGAGCGCCGCGTTGCCCATGTTGAGTCCGCTCGCCTTGGACAGGTCGTTCGGGTCGAAGCCGGGCGAGTTGGCCATGGCGAGGACCTGGCCGGTCCGGGTGTCCTGCACGATCACATAGCCGCGGTCCGCCTTGGACTTCTCGACCTGCTCGGTGATCGCGTTCTGCGCGGCCCACTGGATGTCGCGGTCGATGGTGAGCTCGACGTCGCTGCCGGGCACGGCGGGCGTCTCGGTGGAGCCCACGGTCGGCACCTGGCGGCCCCCGGACTGGGCGTAGCGGATCTTGCCGTCCTTGCCGGACAGCAGGCCGTTCAGCTGCTGCTCGACACCGCCGCCGCCCTTGCCCTCGGCGTTGACCCAGCCCAGTATCCCGGCGGCGAGATCGCCGTTCGGGTACACGCGCTTGCTGGTGGGCACGGAGAGGACGCCCGCGAGGACGTTGACCGTGCTCGGGTCGGTCTCGGACTTGGTGGACAGCGCGGTCTTCAGGTCCTTGATCTGCTTCCAGACCTGCGGGGTCTGCCGGTTGGCGAGCACGACGTAGCGGAGGTTCTTGTCCGCGGGCCTGAGCTTCTTGACGATCGTGTCCTGCTCCTGGCCGAGGATCGGGGCGAGCAGGGCGGCCGCCTGCTCGGGTCCGTCGTCGATCTTCAACTGCTTGCGGTTGAACAGCGTGGGGTCCGCGGTGATGTTGTAGGCGTCCTCGCTGGTCGCCAGGGCCACGCCGTCGCGGTCGGTGATCCCGCCGCGCTCGGCGGCCAGGGTGTAGCCGACGTACCGGTTCTGCTGGGCCTTGGCGGCGTACGTGCTGGCGTCGACGGCCTGCACCTGGAGCAGTCGTACGACGAAGGCGATCAGCACGAGGGTCAGCGCCAGGCCGACCATGCGCAGCCGGGGCCGGGGGCTGCCCAGCCGGATGACACGAGGGGCCGCGGGGCGGGACGCCGCCGGGCGGCGAGGCGGTCGGGCGCCGGGGCC